>NZ_ALBR01000015.1:0-171910 GCF_002081505.1 Bacillus sp. CDB3
GAAGAAAATGCCACCTTATTCGGTGGCATTTTCTTACTTTACTGAATGAGCTTTTTGCATCTTTTTAATTAAACGAATTTGTCCGCGATGGTTGATCTCATCTTCAAATACGTGAAACCACTTAAAGTAGTTATTTGCTGGTTTGTCATGCCAAAAGTCTGTCGTTTTAAATAGCCATTCATCAGGTAACGATTGAAAAGTTTCAATCGTTTTGGAACGTACTTCTTGTAACATATTTATGTAAAATTCTATTGAGTTTCCTTTTATTTTCTCACGTCCAAGATTTCCTAACTCAACAGCAGGTAACCAGCGTTCTAATTCAGTATCTGTAGGTTCACGATCTTCAAAGGTATGAATTTGGTAGTAAAATTCAATAGCAGCCATATGGTACAATAACATGCCAATTGAATTTGCTTCATCATCATATAAATAATCAAGTTCTTCAATTGTTAAGCCTTCGACAGCCTGCATTGTTGTATAGCGAGCGTAATTCATCATGGAAACAATTTTTGAAAACTCAAGCTGTAAACCATCTATCTTATCGATTACAAAGTTCAATTAAAATTCCCCCTCTTTAAACAATTACTCCAGAGAAGGAATTCTATGTGTAAAGAACAAACTCCTGTTAAAAAGTTCATGATTTTTAACAAGGAATAACAATTAGTTCTCTATTTGATTTTGTAATAACTTCATATCCGTCTTTTGTAATGACGATATCATCTTCAATTCTACAACCGCCCCAGTTTGGTATGTAAATACCTGGTTCAACTGTAACAACCATACCTTCTTCTAAAGTAGCCGTACTTTCTTGGGATAGGCGAAGCGGTTCATGTATTTCTAACCCAAGACCATGACCAGTAGAGTGACCGAAATATTGACCGTATCCATGTTCTGTAATGTAATCTCTCGTTATATCATCGATACTTTTCGCAGTTTCTCCAGGCTTAATCGCTTCAGTCCCACGTTTTAACGCTTCTCGTACAACGTTGTATATCTTTTTGAATTCTTCTGATGGTTCCCCTATTGCTACAGTACGTGTAATATCGGAACAATATCCGTCGTAAAGTGCACCGAAATCTAATGTAACGATGTCGCCTCGTTCGATTATTTTATTTGATGCAACTCCATGGGGAAGTGAAGAACGAACGCCAGAAGCTACAATAATTTGAAATGATGAGGATGTAGCACCTTTTTTTCGCATGAAAAATTCTAACTCATCTCGTACATCATTTTCACTTATTCCCGGTTTTAGAAACTTAAGGATGTGGTGAAATGCTTCGTCAGCAATATTAGCCGCAATTTTCATTGTTTCTATTTCAGGTGTGTCTTTAATAATACGAATATCTTCGATAATTTCACACACTTGCACCATTTCCGCATGTATGTATTTTTGTAAGTTTTTATATTGTTGTAATGTCATGTTATTTTCTTCAATTCCAAGTTTTTGAATGTTTAATTTCGATACTTGATTTGCAACTTCTTTCTCTAAATTTCCTTTATGCATAACAATTTCAGCGTCTTTTATTTGTGATTTCGCTTGATCTACGTAGCGAAAATCAGTTATAAAAACCGCTTTATCCGCAGAGATTAAGACGGCGCCAGCGCTGCCTGTAAAGCCTGTTGCATATTGACGATTTTCTTTTTTTGTAATAAGTAATCCGTCAATTTCATATTTTTGTAGTTGATTTTGGATTTTATTAATTCTTAAAGTCATGTTAATTTCCCCCTTTTCACAGTATTGAATAAAGCAAATAGCGTGCCAAAATGTATATTTGAAGAAAAGATAGTAGGAACTACATGTGTTTTAGGGGAGATAAAAAATTAGCCCGCTATTTGTGGGAGGCGGTTTGTTCATAAAGTCAAGATTACTTCAATAATCAGTGGGGGGATGAAAAAGTATTGATTGGAGGTGCACTTTATATACATATTGTAAAAAAATTTATACAGATGTGAAATGACACTGTCAATTTTTTTGACAATATTGAAGGGAAGAAAGATGTTATGAATTAGTGAATGGATATATGAACTGAATTGAAACCATATAAAAAATGCGTCGCTTGCAAGCAACGCATTTTTTAATATTTATGCTTTTAATTTCATTACAGTATCAGCATCCGGTGTTACATATACAGTTTGCTGATTGTCATATGTAACAAAGCCAAGTTTTGCACCACTCGGTTTTTTGACATGGCGTATTTTCGTGAAATCAACAGGTACAGAGCTAGACTCTTTTGCTTTACTGTAATAAGCGGCGATTTTTGCAGCCTCTAGTAAAGTTTCTTCAGCGGGTTCCAAAGAACGAATGACAACATGAGAGCCAGGTATGTCTTTCGTATGTAACCAAATTTCATCACGACGGGCAAATTTCGTTGTTAAATAATCATTTTGTTTATTGTTTTTGCCAACGAAAATTTCTGTTCCATCACTAGCTAAATATTTGTCCAATACCGGTTTAGTTGGTTTCTTCTTAGCATTTTTTGCTTTGCGATTGCGCATATAACCTTCTTCGGCTAATTCCTCGCGAATTTCTTCGATGTCTTTTGAAGAAGCAGCTTCCATTTGTTGAAGTAAGCTATCAAAATAAAGAATTTCTTCATTTGTTTTTTCGATTTGTTCTTCTACAACAACAACTGAATTTTTTGCTTTTTGATATTTTTGGAAATAGCGTTGTGCATTGTCGGATGGTGTTTTTAAAGGATCTAATGTGATTTTTACAGTCCCACCATTTTCGTCGTAATAGTTAACGACTTCAATATCTTTGTCACCTTTTTTCAAAGCATACATATTGGCTGTAAGTAGCTCTCCAAAAAGTTGATATTTATCTGCTTTCCCGGCATCTTGTAATGTTTTTTCTAGTTTAATGAGTTTTTTCTCATTTTTATTTTTTTCATTTTGCATAAAGCGCTCTAAATCATGCGCCTGTTGTTTTACACGATCGCGCTCTGCTTTACCGAAGAAGAAGCGATCTAACAATTCGCTTACTGATGAGAATGTTTTTTCTTTTCCTTGTAAGTGCGTAAGAGGGAAAAGATAAAAGAATTCTTTCCCGTTTGCAGTACTCATTGTTGGTGAATATGTATGAGTTAGTAATGGCTTTTGTATGGAGAAAAATGCTTCAGACAATGCTTTTTCATTTACCATACCTGCTTTTTTCACTACTTCTTTTGCGAATAACGGTGATATTCCCGTAAAGGTGCCGACAAGCTGTTTATCCATGTTTCCAGATAGAAAGTCTAGCGGTCTAATAAATTCATCATCTGTTTCAATCTGAAGCGGGTTAATTTTATGTTGTGCTGGTGGTGCAATATATTCAGCTCCAGCGTATACAGTTCGATGTCGGTTTACTGCTAAAGAAACGTGTTTTAAGCTATCTAAAATATTGTTTGTTTTTGTGTCTACTAAAATGATGTTACTATGTCGTCCCATGATTTCAATGACTAATGTCTTTAGCGATTCATCACCAATTTCATTTCTGCTGCGAACTGTAATTTGAATAATGCGCTCTAAATCAATTTGTTCAATCTTTTCAATGAAACCACCTTCTAAATGCTTGCGGAGAAGCATACAAAACATTGGTGGAAGTGCGGGTGAATCGTAATTTTGGTTTGTTAAGTGTAAACGTGCATATGTCGGATGAGCGGAGAGAATCAGTTTTTGATTCTTTCCGTTTGCGCGAATATGTAATAAAACCTCGTATTTTGAAGGTTGATATATTTTGGAAATTCTTCCCGTGTAAAGAGAATTTGCAATTTCATGTGTAATCGCTCTTGTAAATAATCCATCGAATGCCATAAATGAACACTCCTTTCTAACTAAAAGTTAATTATAGCATTTTTTTGGACGAGGCTGAATAAGCTTTCATTAGAGTATGTCTGGAATCAGGAGGTCGATGGCAGGATGAATTGGTATGAAATGCGAGCACATGAAGTGGAGGAAAGAACGAATACGAATGTGGAGGTAGGTCTTACAGAACAAGAAGCAGAGGGGCGATTAAGGAAATTTGGTACAAATGAATTGCAAGAAGCAAAGCGGCCTTCTGCACTTATGGTGTTTTTAGCGCAATTTAAAGATTTTATGGTACTTGTTTTATTTGGTGCAACAATTATTTCAGCTTTTTTAGGAGAATATATCGATTCAATTGCAATTGTTGCAATCGTTATTATCAATGGTATCCTTGGTTTCTTTCAGGAAAGGAAAGCTGAAAAATCGTTGGAAGCTTTAAAAGAGTTGGCAGCTCCTCAAGTTACGGTGCTAAGAAATGGGAAGTGGGTAAAAGCACCGTCTAAAGCGCTTGTCTTAGGTGATATTATTAAGTTTTCTAGTGGTGATCGTATTGGCGCGGATGTTCGTCTTGTGGAATCTTCAAGTTTATATATCGAAGAGTCTGCTCTTACAGGGGAGTCAGTACCGGTACAAAAGAAGGTAGAAGCATTACAAGGCCAAGATGTTTCAATTGGTGATCAAAAAAACATGGCATTTATGGGGACGATGATAACGAGAGGTGCTGGAACAGGGGTAGTCATAGCGACTGGAATGAATACAGCTATGGGCCAAATTGCAAATATGTTGCAAAATGCTGAGCAAATGGAAACACCATTACAAAGAAGGTTAGAACAGCTAGGGAAAATTTTAATTATTGTCGCTCTTATTTTGACAGCTCTTGTAGTATTAGCTGGTGTATATCAGGGGAATGAAGTGTATCACATGTTTTTGGCTGGGGTTTCGCTCGCAGTTGCGGCTATTCCGGAAGGATTACCAGCTATCGTTACAGTTGCGCTATCACTTGGTGTACAGCGCATGATTAAAAAGAGAGCAATTGTGCGAAAGTTGCCAGCTGTAGAAACGTTAGGGTGTGCTTCTGTTATTTGCTCAGATAAAACAGGAACAATGACACAAAACAAAATGATGGTAACACATATGTGGTCAGGCGGAGAATTGTGGAAAGTAACAGGTCAAGGCTATGAGCCAACGGGTTCGTTTATGAAAGGTGAAGAAGTAATTGACCCTACTAAGACGAAATCACTGTATCAACTACTCACATTTGGCTGTTTATGTAATAATGCGAATGTTATTCAAAAGAAAAAGACGTATGTGTTAGATGGAGATCCAACAGAGGGAGCTCTCGTAGCTGCTGCAATGAAGGCGGGAATATCACGTGAAGCTCTTAAAGGAAAATTTGAAGTCATTCGTGAATTTCCTTTTGATTCAACTAGAAAAATGATGAGCGTTATCGTTCGTGATCGTGAAGGGGAAAAATTTGTTATTACAAAAGGAGCGCCAGATGTTCTATTGCAAATGAGCCAAACGATTTTATGGGGGAATAAACAGCAGCCTTTAAGTGAAATGTATCGAAAAGAAGTGCAGGCAGCGATTCATAGTCTAGGAAGTCAAGCTTTACGAACGATTGCGGTGGCATTTAAACCGTTAAAAGCTACAGATTCAATTGAGCATGAAAGAGAAGTAGAGCAGGATTTTATGCTTGTTGGAATACAAGGAATGATAGATCCGCCAAGACCAGAAGTGGCGCAAGCGGTGAAGGAGTGTAAGGAAGCTGGTATTAGAACGGTAATGATTACGGGAGATCATAAAGTGACAGCAATGGCAATTGCGGAACAGTTAGGGGTTTTACCAGCGGGTGGACGCGTTGTTGAAGGTGTAGAACTTGCGAATATGGATGTAGAGGCATTAGAAGATATTGTAGAAGATACGTATGTATTCGCTCGAGTGTCTCCTGAGCATAAATTGAAAATCGTTAAGGCGCTGCAAAATAAGGGGCATATAGTAGCTATGACAGGTGATGGAGTGAACGATGCTCCAGCTATTAAAACAGCTGATATAGGGATTGCGATGGGGATTACAGGGACAGATGTTGCAAAAGAAGCTTCTTCACTTGTTTTGTTAGATGATAACTTCGCTACGATTAAATCGGCGATTAAAGAAGGTAGAAACATATATGAAAATATTCGGAAGTTTATTCGATATTTGCTAGCATCTAACGTTGGTGAAATTTTAGTTATGTTATTTGCGATGTTACTTGCACTGCCATTGCCGATGGTTCCAATTCAGATTTTATGGGTGAACTTAGTTACTGACGGTTTACCAGCGATGGCATTAGGTTTGGATAAGCCTGAAGGAGATGTCATGAAGAGAACACCACGCCATCCGAAAGAAGGGGTGTTCGCTAGAGGGCTTGCGTGGAAAATTATAAGTCGTGGTTTTCTAATCGGAGCAGTGACGTTAGTAGCGTTTATTATTGCATTTAACCAGCATCCAAATGAATTAAAGTATGCACAAACGGTAGCCTTCGCAACATTAGTACTTGCTCAGCTTATTCATGTATTTGATTGTCGTAGTGAACATTCTATATTTCATCGTAACCCGTTTGGAAATATATATTTAGTAGGGGCGGTTATTATTTCTTTACTGTTAATGCTTGTAGTTATATATTATCCACCATTACAGCCGATTTTTAGCACAATGCCGATACAAGCACGAGATTGGTTGTTAATTGGAGGATTATCATCTATTCCGACTTTCTTATTAGTAGGATCTTTATTAACAAGAACGAAGGATAAAAAGAAAAAGCCACTGTTATATAAGAAGGGACTAAACTTGAAATAGTCAATGATATGAAAATATGATATAATTTACAGAAGGTAGTAGAGCCTTGTCTCTATTACCTTTTTCATTGAGTTATTTCATGGCTTGGATGTGATAAAGATGATTTGTAGTATGACAGGATTTGGAAGGTCGAGAGTAGAAAATGATACTTTTCAAATAACAGTAGAAATGAAGTCGGTGAACCATCGCTTTTTAGAAATGAGTATTCGACTTCCGAAGCAAATGATGGTGTTTGAAGACAGAATTCGTAAAATAATTGCAGAACAAGTTCGCCGTGGACGTATTGAAGTGTCTATTAGTATAACAGGTGAAGGGCTTGTTGAAAGAAAATTAAGTGTGAATTGGGAGCTTCTCAAGCAGTACCAATCCATTATGGAAGATATAAAAGGGAAATTTCAATTACAAGATTCTATTACACTCGGGCAACTAATGGGAATGCCAGAAGTAACGGCAATTGAAGAAATAGAAAATGTAAATGAACAATTTGAAAACAGTTTATATGAGGCTGTTCGCCAAGCTACTCATATGTTAAAAACGATGAGAGATGGCGAAGGAGAACGATTACATAAAGATATAGCGTATCGTTTGCAAGAGATTCACAATTGTGTAAATGCAATTATTCCACATGCACCAATTGTTACACAAAAATATCGTGAACGATTAGAAAATCGCTTAAAAGAATTACATAATCAAGATTTAGATGAACAAAGATTGCTAACAGAAGTCGCAATGTTTGCAGAGCGTTGTGATATTCACGAGGAGTTAGTTCGTTTACAAAGTCATTTAGATCAATTTCGTGAAACACTGCAGATTGAAGAGCCTGTTGGAAGGAAAATGGACTTCATCGTGCAAGAGCTGCATAGAGAAATTAATACGATTGGTTCTAAGGCAAATGACTTAACAATTTCAAAATATGTTGTAGAAATGAAAAATAACCTTGAAAAAATTCGTGAACAAGTACAAAATATTGAGTAGCTTTCAAAAAATATATAAAGTTATACGTGGTGGAGAAATCGGATAGACTTACTAGGAGGCGCAAACTATGGCCATGCGGTTTTTAAATATTGGATACGGAAATATTGTATCTGCTCATCGAATTATTGCTATTGTAAGTCCGGAGTCAGCTCCTATTAAACGAACAGTACAGGAAGCACGTGAACATAATGCTTTGCTTGATGCTACGTATGGGAGAAAAACAAGGGCGGTTATTGTTATGGATGATGGGCATGTAGTATTAAGTCCAATTCAGCCAGAGACGATTGCACATCGTTTGAATAATAAAGAAGATTTAAGTGAGGAAGGGTAGGTTTTACATATTTATGAGAAGTAGAAGAGGATTGCTCATCGTTCTTTCAGGACCTTCTGGGGTTGGAAAAGGAACGGTTCGAAAAGAGCTATTTAGCCATGAGGATACACGTTTTCAGTATTCTATTTCAGTAACGACGCGTAAACCGCGTGAAGGTGAAGTAGATGGTGTGGATTATTTCTTTAAAGAGAGAGAAGAATTTGAAGAAATGATTCGTAATGAAAAGTTACTTGAATGGGCTGAGTTTGTTGGTAATTATTACGGAACACCAATTGATTATGTTGAAAAAACATTACAAGAAGGAAAAGACGTGTTCCTAGAAATTGAAGTACAAGGAGCAATTCAAGTTAAGAAAGCCTTCCCTGAAGGTGTATTTATTTTCTTAGCACCTCCAAGTTTATCTGAACTAAAGAACCGAATTGTCGGTCGTGGTACAGAAACTGAAGATGTTATTGAAAATCGTTTAACTGTAGCGAAAGAAGAAATCGAAATGATGGATGCTTATGACTATGTTGTAGAAAACGATCAAGTTGAATTAGCTTGCGACAGAATTAAAGCAATTGTGGTTGGCGAACATTGCCGCCGCGAAAGAGTAGCAAAATATTATAAAGAAATGACGGAGGGTCTATAATTATGTTAAATCCATCAATTGATTCATTATTAACAAAAATCGATTCTAAATATACGCTTGTAACAGTAGCTGCAAAGCGTGCGCGTGAAATGCAACTTGCGAACAATTGTGTTATTGAGCAACCTGTTTCTCATAAATGTGTAGGTAAATCATTAGAAGAAATCGATGCAGAAGTATTAAAATATGTACCAAGCGAAGACAAAATCATCGATTAAGACATTCTTTTCGACAAATTAAAACATAGACTTTATAATTTTCTATGTAACGGTAACAACCTATTTACAAGTAGGTTGTTATTTTTTTACGATAGGGAAGAAATAATCGTAAAAAGGTGGAACGACATATTGGTACTGACGAGCTGAAAATTCTATTTCAGTAGAATAAGTTTGAAAAAGAAAGAGGACGAGTCATATGCTAAAAGGGAAAAAGATACTTCTATGTGTAACAGGAGGCATTGCGGTTTTTAAGGCAGCTGCGTTAACGAGTAAATTGACACAAGCGGGTGCTACTGTAAAAGTAATGATGAGTGAATCGGCAATGAAGTTTGTTACACCTCTTACATTTCAAGCGCTTTCTCGCCACGATGTATATACGGATACGTTTGATGAAAAAGACTCAGCGGTTATCGCTCACATTGATTTAGCGGATTGGGCAGATGTTGTACTTGTGGCACCTGCTACAGCGAATTGCATTGGGAAGTTAGCGAATGGTATTGCGGATGATATGATAACGACTACGTTGTTGGCTACTACAGCTCCAGTTTGGATTGCGCCTGCTATGAATGTGCATATGTATGAAAATAAAATTGTTCAAAAAAATATGATGACGTTAAAAGCGTTAGGATATACATTTATTGAGCCTGGCGAAGGCTTTTTAGCATGCGGTTATGTAGCTAAGGGAAGACTGGAAGAACCTGAGGTGATTATTGGAAGGTTAGAAGAGGTTTTCTCAGAACAAAAACCATTGCAAGGAAAGCGAATATTAATAACGGCTGGCCCGACACGTGAAAAGATTGACCCAGTCCGTTTTATGACGAATTTTTCTTCTGGAAAGATGGGGTATGCGATTGCAGAAGTTGCAGCAAGCTTAGGTGCTGATGTCATACTTGTGTCAGGACCGACAGCATTAAATCCGCCATTACATGTAACAACAATACAAGTAGAATCTGCACAAGATATGTTAGAGGCAGTTCTTCAACATTATCAGAATGTAGATGTTGTTATCAAGACAGCGGCAGTTGCAGATTATCGCCCAAAATATGTTCACGATAATAAAATGAAAAAGAAAAATGGCGATGCTGTTATTGAATTGGAAAGAACAGTAGATATTTTAAGAACATTAGGTGAGAAAAAAGAGCGACAGTTACTTATCGGATTTGCAGCTGAAACGACGAATATAGAAGAATATGCGACGAAAAAATTACGCGAGAAAAATGCAAATATGATTGTTGCGAACGATGTGAAGGCGCAAGGAGCTGGCTTTGGTACAGATACGAATATTGTAACAATGTATAGAAAAGATGGAGAGATTATTGAGTTACCACTTTTAACAAAGAAAGAAGTGGCTCGTGAAATATTAAAGCAAATCGAAATGATGTTAGAAGATGATTGTGTATGAAGTTTGCAAGTGTAATTGTTGATGTACCAGCACGTCAAACAGATCGGCCGTTTGATTATATCATCCCTAAAAAATGGGAAGATATCGTGCAAACAGGAATGCGTGTAGTAGTTCCATTCGGTCCAAGAAAATTGCAAGGCTTTATTATTGGCATAAAGGACTCGGCTGAGGTAGAAAGTAAAAAATTAAAGGCACTCCATGAAATATTAGATGTTACTCCGGTTTTAAATGAGGAATTATTAAGGCTTGGATATTGGCTTACAAGTGAAACGTTATGTTATATGATTTCAGCTTTTCAAGTGATGCTTCCGACAGCGATAAAAGCGACGTATAAAAAACGGATACAACTTCGTAAACAAGAAGAAGTAGCACCTGAACTACTGTTTTTATTTCAAAACAAAGAGGCGATAGATTGGGAAGCGATTGAGACGCAGCCACATCTATACCGCACTATTCAACAAGAAATTAAAAATGGCACGATTGAAGTTGTTTATCAGGTAAAGGATAAAGTGCAAAAGAAAAAACAAAGAGTAGTACAGCCGGAGTTGCCAGAAGATAAATTAGAATTAGCGGCATTTGAACTGAAAAGTAAAAAACAACAAGATGTACTCTATTATTTTGTGGAAAATTATAAAAGTGTACCGTTGAAAGTGATAACAGAAGAGTTGCAAATAACAGATGCTCCAATAAAAGCACTTGTTAAAAAGGGACTAATCTCAGAAAAGTATGTGGAAGTATATCGGAATCCATATGACGATGATGATTTTGAACAAACGAAACCATTTCCGCTTACTGAGGAGCAAAAGCAAGTTATTACACCGATCTTATCATCAATTGCAAATGAAACTTATAATCCATTTTTACTATATGGTGTTACAGGAAGTGGGAAGACAGAAGTATATTTACAATCTATAGCAGCGGTGTTGAAAAAGGGAAAAGAAGCTATTGTACTTGTTCCGGAAATCGCGTTAACGCCTCAGATGGTAGATCGTTTCAAAGGTAGGTTCGGTTCGCAAGTTGCGGTTCTTCATAGTGCGCTTTCAGTTGGTGAAAAATATGATGAATGGCGAAAGATTTTAAGAAAAGAAGTGAAAGTTGTAGTTGGTGCACGTTCAGCTATTTTTGCTCCTTTTGAAAATTTAGGAATTATCATTATAGATGAAGAGCATGAATCGAGTTATAAGCAAGAAGATAATCCGAGATATCATGCAAGAGATGTAGCGGTGTGGAGAGGGCAATATCATAAGTGCCCAATCGTTCTTGGAAGTGCAACCCCAACACTTGAATCATTTGCTAGAGCAAAAAAGGGTGTCTATGAGCTGCTGACGATGGAGAAACGTATGAATGAACAAGCTTTGCCGACCGTAGAAATTGTAGATATGCGTGAAGAACTTCGTGATGGAAATCGCTCAATGTTTTCAAAGGCACTACATGAGAAAATAGCAGATCGATTAGAAAAGAAAGAACAAATGGTTCTCTTTTTAAATAGAAGGGGACATTCTACGTTTGTGATGTGCCGTGATTGTGGATATGTCGTACAATGTCCGCATTGTGATATTTCGTTGACATACCACAAAATGAATCATCGTTTAAAATGTCATTATTGTAGCCATGAGGAAAATATGCCAACAGAGTGTCCGGCTTGTAATAGTACATATATTCGTTTCTTTGGTACTGGTACACAAAAGGTAGAAGAAGAAATCACAAAACTATTTCCACAGGCGCGAGTCATTCGAATGGACGTAGATACAACAAGCCGTAAAGGAATGCATGAAAAATTACTAAAGGCATTTGGGGAAGAGAAAGCAGATATATTACTGGGAACACAAATGATTGCAAAAGGACTTGATTTTCCGAAAGTGACGCTTGTAGGTGTATTAACGGCAGATACGATGCTGCACTTACCTGATTTTCGAGCGAGTGAAAAGACCTATCAGCTATTGACGCAAGTGAGTGGACGTGCTGGAAGGCATGAATTGCCAGGGGAAGTTGTAATTCAAACGTATACACCGGAACATTACAGTATAGAATTAGCAAAGAATCAGCAATATGATGTGTTTTTTGAACATGAAATGCAAATGAGACGAACAAGACAATATCCGCCGTATTATTACGTTGTGCTTGTAACCGTATCTCATCCAGAATTATTAAAGGCAGTCCAAGTGACGGAAAAAATTGTCGGTCATTTACGAACGCATTGCTCACAGCAAACAATGGTGTTAGGCCCAGTTGCTTCAGCGATTCCAAGGATAAAAGATAGATATCGTTACCAATGCATGATAAAATACAAACGGGAACCAAACTTAAAGAACGTGCTCAAAATGGTAAATGAACATTATCAAGCAGAAATGCAAAAAGAGCTACAAATCTCAATTGATTTTAATCCAACAATGTTAATGTAGCGGAGGGAAATATGGCAGTTTTAGAAATTGTAAAGCATCCAAATGAAGTATTAGAAACACCATGCGAAAGAGTAATTAACTTTGATAAAAAGTTAGTGAAATTGTTAAAAGATATGCATGAAACAATGTTAATTGCAGACGGCGTTGGTTTAGCTGCGCCACAAGTAGGTGTGAGCTTACAAGTTGCTGTTGTTGATATCGGTGATGATACGGGTAAAATAGAATTAATAAATCCGGTTATTTTAGAAAAACGTGGTGAACAAGTAGGTCCCGAAGGCTGCTTAAGCTTTCCGGGACTTTATGGTGAAGTGGAGCGTGCAGATTACATTAAAGTGCGTGCGCAAAATCGTCGTGGGAAAATATTCTTATTAGAAGCAAAAGACTTCTTAGCGCGTGCGATTCAGCATGAAATCGATCATTTACATGGTGTTTTATTTACATCTAAAGTGACGAGATATTATGAAGAAAACGAATTAGAATAGGTGTTAAAAGGAGCGGTTTTTGAATGATAAAAGTAGTATTTATGGGAACACCGGACTTTTCTGTACCGGTGCTTCGTCGTCTTATCGAGGATGGATATGACGTAGTGGGTGTTGTAACACAACCTGATCGTCCAGTAGGTAGAAAAAAGGTTTTAACGCCTACTCCAGTTAAAGTTGAAGCAGAGAAACATGGTATTCCGGTGCTACAGCCACTGAAAATTCGTGAAAAAGACGAATATGAAAAAGTATTAGCACTAGAGGCAGATTTAATTGTAACAGCTGCGTTCGGTCAGATTGTACCAAACGAAATTTTAGAAGCACCAAAGTACGGATGTATTAATGTCCATGCATCATTACTTCCAGAGCTTCGCGGTGGTGCACCGATTCATTATGCGATCATGGAAGGAAAAGCGAAAACAGGCATTACAATTATGTATATGGTAGAAAAATTAGATGCTGGTGATATCTTAACGCAAGTAGAAGTGGAAATTGACGAGCGTGAAACGACGGGCTCGTTATTCGATAAGTTAAGTGAAGCAGGTGCACATCTTCTATCTAAAACAGTACCTTTATTAATCCAAGGTAAGCTAGAACCAATTAAACAAAATGAAGATGAAGTAACGTTCGCATATAATATAAAACGTGAGCAAGAGAAAATTGATTGGACAAAAACAGGTGAAGAAGTATACAATCACATTCGCGGATTGAATCCATGGCCAGTTGCTTATACAACTTTAGCAGGACAAGTTGTAAAAGTATGGTGGGGAGAGAAAGTTTCTATGGCAGAGAAAGCTGAACCAGGTACAATAATCGCTCATGAAGAAGATGGATTTGTTGTTGCAACAGGTAATGAGACAGGTGTTAAAATTACTGAATTACAACCGTCTGGTAAAAAGCGCATGAGTTGTTCACAGTTTTTACGTGGAACAAAACCTGAAATTGGCACGAAGTTAGGAGAAAATGAATGAGACAAAATGTTCGTGAGTTAGCTCTTGATGGTTTAATTCAAGTAGAAAAAAGTGGCGCATATAGCAACTTACTTTTAAATAACCTGATTGAAAAAAGTGCAATTGATAGAAAAGATATAGGCTTATTAACTGAAATTGTATATGGAACAATTCAACGTCGTGACACATTAGACTACTATTTACAACCATTTTTAAAAAAGAAGGTTGAGGCTTGGGTAAGGGTGTTGCTTCGCCTATCTTTATATCAAATGCTATATTTAGACCGAGTTCCAGAAAGAGCGGCTATTCATGAAGCTGTTGAGATTGCGAAACGTCGTGGGCATAAAGGGATTTCAGGCATGGTGAACGGAGTATTACGTTCAATTCAGCGAGAAGGTGTACCGTCGTTAGAAGAAATCAAGGATCCGGTAGAACGTCTTGCGATTACAACGAGTCATCCAGCTTGGCTTGTACAAGACTGGGTATCTGAATACGGTTTAGAGACAGCAGGGAAAATGTGTGAAGTAAATATGTTACCACCTGTACCGACAGCACGTGTGAATGTTGATAAAGTTACGGTGGAAGAAGCGATTGAGCTATTAGCAAACGAGGGTATAGAAGCGAAACGTGGCGATTTGTCAGATGATGCAATTCAAATTGAAAGAGGGAATGTAGCGCATACAGAAGCGTTTAAAAAAGGATTTCTCTCTATTCAAGATGAAAGCTCTATGCTGGTGGCACGTGCTTTAGAACCAAATGAGGGCGATGCAGTCCTTGATAGTTGTGCTGCCCCAGGCGGGAAAACAACGCATATTGCAGAGCGATTAAAGGGAACTGGTAAGGTAATGTCCCTTGATTTACATGCACATAAAGTGCGTTTAATTAGACAACAAGCAGATCGACTTGGTCTAGAAAATGTAGAAACAAAGGCATTAGATGCTAGAAAAGTTCAAGAGCATTTTGAAAATGAAACCTTTGATAAAATATTAGTAGATGCGCCATGTTCAGGATTCGGTGTTATAAGACGTAAACCTGATATTAAGTTAGGGAAAGATAAGGGCGATAGTGAACGATTATCAACGATTCAATTTGCGATATTAGAAAAAATAGCACCATTATTAAAACAAGGTGGTCGCCTTGTTTATAGTACGTGTACAATTGAAAAAATAGAAAATGAACAAGTAATAGAACGGTTTTTACAAGAGCATCCTGAATTTGAGTGGGATACTACGATAAAAGAACGTATGCCAGAAAAATTAAGTCCGTACATTGATGAAGGTCAAGTACAAATTTTACCGCATTATTTTGTAACAGATGGCTTTTATATTGCTTGTTTAAGAAAGAAGGTGTAGCATCATGGAAACAACTGTAAAAAAACAAAAGAAAAATCTAGAAACAAAGAAACCGTCAATTTACTCTTTACAACTTCATGAAATGCAAGATTGGTTAAAGGAACAAGGGGAACCTAAATTCCGTGCAGGGCAAATTTTTGATTGGTTATATAAAAAACGTGTAAAAAATTATGAGGATATGTCAAACCTTTCTAAAGGATTGCGCGATAAATTGTCGAATTCCTTTGATATTACTACTTTAAATACATTAGTAAAACAAACGTCTTCGGATGGAACAATTAAATTCTTATTCCAGTTATACGATGGATACTCTATTGAAACGGTATTAATGCGACATGAATATGGAAATTCGATTTGTGTAACAACACAGGTTGGTTGTCGAATTGGCTGTACGTTCTGTGCTTCTACACTTGGTGGGCTAAAACGAAACCTAGAAGCTGGAGAAATTGTAGCGCAAGTAGTAGAAGTTCAGCGTGCGCTTGATGAAACAGAAGAGCGTGTAAGTTCTCTTGTTGTTATGGGAATTGGAGAGCCGTTTGATAATTATGACAACTTAATGTCATTCTTACGCATTGTAAATCATGAAAAAGGAATTCATATTGGTGCAAGGCATATGACAGTTTCAACAAGTGGAATTGTTCCAAAAATTTATAAGTTCGCTGAAGAAGATATGCAAATCAATTTTGCGATTTCATTGCATTCTGCAAATACAGAGTTACGTTCAAAATTAATGCCGATTAACCGTGCTTATAAGCTACCAGATTTAATGGAAGCTGTTAAATACTATGTAAATAGAACAGGGCGTCGTATTACGTTTGAATATGGCTTATTTGGAGGGGAAAATGACCAAGTTGAGCAAGCTGAAGAACTTGCTGCGCTCTTAAAAGGTGTAAAATGTCATGTAAACTTAATTCCGGTAAACTACGTGCCAGAACGTGATTATGTACGTACGCCACGAGAGCAAATTTTCTTATTTGAAAAGACGCTAAAAGATCGTGGAGTGAATGTAACAATTCGCCGTGAACAAGGTCATGATATTGATGCAGCCTGCGGTCAGTTGCGTGCAAAGGAGCGCAAAGAAGAGACGAGGTGACGAGATGAAAGCCGTGTTTCTATCGGATAAAGGGAAAGTTCGTCAACATAATGAAGATAGTGCAGGAGTTTTTCACAATTTAGATGGAAATATTTTAGCGGTAGTAGCAGATGGAATGGGAGGTCATCGAGCTGGCGATGTAGCTAGCTCGATGGCTATTCAATTATTCCATGATTATTGGAAGCAAACGCATAATATGAATGAGCCTAAAAAAGTAGAAAAGTGGTTACATACTAACGTTGGAATTATTAATGAGCGTATATATGCTTACTCTAAGCAGCATGTAGAATGTAATGGCATGGGAACAACGGTTATCGTAGCGATTTGTACACCTAGTTTTGTAACAATAGGTCATATAGGAGATAGTCGTTGTTATATGGTATCAGAGGGAGAAATATCGCTTATAACGGAAGATCACTCACTTGTAAATGAACTTGTTAGGCACGGTGAAATTTCAAAAGAAGATGCAGAATATCACCCGAAAAAGAATGTTCTATTAAGAGCGTTAGGTACAGAAGAAACAGTCGGATTAGATGTTAAAACATTAGTTCTCGAAGAAGATGATCAATTGCTTCTTTGCTCTGATGGATTGTCTAACAAAGTCCCTATGGCTGATATGCAACAAATTTTACAATTGAATGAACAGCTCGAGGCGAAGGGAGAGCATTTCATTCAATTAGCAAATGATCGTGGTGGAGAAGATAATATCACCCTCGTTATTATTGATTATGCGGATTCGGCAAACGAAAGTAGGTGAAGTGCAACGTGCTGATTGGAAAACGCTTAAATGACCGTTATAAGCTGCTGAAAATGATTGGCGGTGGAGGAATGGCCAATGTATATTTAGCTCATGATGAAATACTTGGCCGAGATGTAGCGGTAAAAATATTAAGACTCGACTATTCAAATAATGAAGAGTTTATTAAACGTTTCCATCGAGAAGCGCAATCTGTTACAACGTTGTCGCATCCAAATATTGTGAATATGTATGATGTTGGGGAAGAGGATGGTATATATTATCTTGTAATGGAATATGTACCTGGACGAACATTGAAGCAATACATAATTGATCGAGGGATGTTACCGATAGGAGAAGCTCTTGATATAATGGAGCAGTTAACGTCCGCCATGGCACACGCCCATCATTTTGAGATTGTGCATCGTGATATAAAGCCGCACAATATTTTGATTCGAGATGATGGAGTGATAAAAGTCACAGACTTTGGAATTGCGACAGCTACAAGTGCAACAACAATTACACATACAAATTCGGTGCTCGGTTCTGTACATTATTTATCACCAGAACAAGCACGTGGTGGTATAGCGAATAAACAATCAGATATTTATTCACTTGGGATTGTTATGTTTGAATTGTTAACAGGAAGACAACCGTTTTCGGGTGAATCTGCTGTTGCAATAGCTTTAAAGCATCTACAAAATGAAATACCATCTCCAAAAAGATGGAATGAAAATATTCCACAAAGTGTTGAAAATATTATATTAAAGGCAACTGCGAAAGATCCGTTCCATCGATATCAATCTGCTAACGCGATGAAACGGGATATTGAAACAGCGCTATATCCAGAAAGAATAAATGAACAACCATTTTACATACCAGAAGATATGGAAGCAACGAAAGCGATTCCAATCATTCAACAAGAACAATTATTCCAAAATGTGAGTGATGAAACAATTGTGCTAAAAGGAAGTAAAGTGGATGAACAAGCAAGAAAAGAAGAGACCGAACCAGGTAAGAAGAAAAAGCGCAGTAACAAATGGCTGAAGGTTTTAATTACAACATTTTTACTTTTAGCGATAGGGATAACATTAGCGCTTACTGTTATTCCAGGCTTCTTTATTCCGAAAGATGTGAAGGTTCCTGATGTGGCTGGTATGAAGTATACGACAGCTGTAAATACATTAGTTGAAAAAGGCTTTGAAGTTACAGAACCTAACATTGTATATACAGATAATGTTGAAGTGGGAAAAGTGATAAAAACAGATCCAATAGCCGGAAGAGTAGTGAAAGAAAGCTCTAAAATCACTATCTATCAATCAGGTGGAAAAAAGAAAAGTAAAATGAGTGACTTCACAGGAAAAGATTTCGAGAGTATAAGAGCTGAGTTAGAAGAAAAATATAAACAGGTTACCATTAATTTTATTGAAAATGATAAGCCGAAAGGTGAAATCGTAGAGCAAATACCAACGCCTGATCAAATGGTTATAGAGGCAGAACAAGAACTGAAGATTTGGGTAAGTAAAGGGCCTTATCAAATTAGGCCAGGTGATTTTTCAGGATGGACTGAAAATAGTGTAAAAGGTTACTTAAATGAAAGAAAGCTTGTTTCTGATATAAAAAGGGAGTATTCAGATACTGTTGAAAAGGGACTTGTTATTTCTCAATTTCCAAAACCTGGGACACCTTTAAAAGAAGGAGATAAAGTAACGATTGTTATCTCTGATGGTCCGAAGCCCAAAGTGACGAAAACAGTAAAAGTGGATAATATTTCCATCCCGTATGAAGCTTCTGCAACAGGTGAGAAAAAACCGCAAACAATAGAAATTTATAAAGAAGATATGCAGCAAAAAATGGATAGACCAGTTGAAACGAGAACGATTACTGAGTCAGCGACTATTTCTTTAGAATTTGTAATTCAAGAAGGTTCAAAGGGACATTATAAAATTGTTCGAGATGGAGTAACGATTATAGAAAAAGAAGTACCATATCCAGCTCAATAATAATGGATTCCATTCTTGTTTAATAGAGGATGGAATTTGTCTTGCTATCTGTTGGTAGTAAGACTCCCGCCTCAAAATTCGGCTGTAAAGCAAAGAAGGTAGACAGGAATTGACTGCCGTAAAAGCCCGATTGGTGAGGGCTTTTACTAATCAGAGGGGATCGATAAACCCCAATGATTAAAGTTTCACTTTATTACTTTTGCCTGTTATCTGTCTATATAATGGATGGTATAGCAGGCAAAAATATATGATTCAAAAGCTATAAAGGTGATATGATTGTGAATAATATTTTGAATGTGATGGTAGTTTAAATATATTAACTGGGTGTATATTTAGTTAGTTTTTAAATAATTGTTTAAAGAACTCTAGTCAATTCATTATTAATTACAGTTTCACTTTATACAAAATAAAGGAGAATTATATGCCAGAAGGAAAAATTGTAAAAGCTCTAAGTGGGTTTTATTATGTGCAGCATGAAGAAGGAATTACACAATGTCGCGGGCGTGGTGTATTTAGAAAGAATAAAATTACGCCACTTGTAGGAGACCAAGTCGTTTTTCAAGCAGATAATCCGAGTGAAGGATATGTGTTAGAAGTATTTGATCGAAAAAACGAACTTGTTAGACCTCCTATTGCTAATGTTGATCAAGCGATTCTCGTTTTCTCTGCAGTAGAACCAGATTTTAATCCCGGACTGTTAGATCGATTTTTAGTACAGATTGAATATCATAATATTAAGCCGATTATTTGTATTAGTAAGATGGATTTAGTGAATGAAAAAATGAAGGAAACTGTTGAAGCTTTTGCAAATGATTATCGTGAAATGGGTTATGATGTATTATTTACTTCTATAAATACATCGGAAAGTATCGATATTTTGAAACCATTCTTAGAAGGCTGTGTTTCTGTCGTTGCAGGACAATCTGGTGTTGGAAAATCTTCAATGTTAAACGTTTTACGTCCAGATTTAGAATTGAAAACAAATGATATTTCTTCACATTTAGGGCGCGGGAAACATACGACAAGACACGTGGAATTAATTACAGTTGGGAGCGGACTTGTTGCGGATACACCTGGTTTTAGTTCGCTTGATTTCATAGATATAGAGGTAGAAGATCTTACATATTGTTTTCCAGAGTTGAAAGAAGCGAGCCAATACTGTAAATTTAGAGGGTGTACACATCTTTCTGAGCCGAAATGTGCGGTGAAAGTTGCGGTTGAAGAAGGAAAGATAACCGAGTATCGTTATAAGAATTACAAACAATTCGTAGAAGAAATTAGAGAGAGAAAGCCGAGGTATTAGTCATGATTAAAATTGCGCCATCGATTTTATCAGCAGATTTTTCAAAATTAGGGGAAGAAATTAAAGATGTAGAAAAAGGTGGAGCGGATTACATTCACGTCGATGTAATGGATGGACATTTCGTACCAAATATTACGATTGGACCATTAATTGTAGAAGCTATCCGTCCGATTACATCATTACCATTAGATGTACATTTAATGATTGAAAATCCTGATAACTATATCCCGACTTTCGCAAAAGCGGGAGCGGATATTATTACTGTTCATGTAGAGGCGTGTCCTCATCTGCATCGTACAATTCAGTTAATTAAATCTCATGGCATTAAAGCAGGGGTTGTATTGAATCCGCATACGCCAGTTTCGGTGATTGAACATGTATTAGAAGATATAGATATGGTATTACTAATGACAGTAAATCCTGGATTTGGTGGACAGAAGTTTATTCATTCTGTATTACCGAAGATTAAAGAAGTTGCAGAAATGGTTAAAGAGCGAAATCTAGAAGTAGAAATTGAAGTTGATGGTGGTGTAAACGCTGAAACGGCAAGACTTTGTGTTGAAGCAGGAGCGAATGTTCTTGTGGCAGGATCAGCAGTATACAATCAAAAAGACCGCGGTGAAGCAATTCGTATAATTCGTGGATAAAGAATGAATGGCCTTTATTCTAGTGAAGCATCTAGTTAATTAAGACTTCACTATTTTATACAGGATAGAGCGAAAAATAAGGAGAAAGGCAATCTACCGAATGGCAGATTGCCTTTTTACAATAGAAAGGGAAGAAAAAATGATTATTCATATTTTGGCAGGAGGACCTGTAGAATACTGCGCAGATTTTTCTCGATATGAAAATGAAGAAGTAGTGTGGGCGGCGGTTGATAGGGGAGTGTACCGTTTGTTAAAAAGTGGAATCACTCCGGCCGTTGCATTTGGGGATTACGATTCGGTTACTGAGGATGAGTTAGCATGGATGAGGCAGCAAACAAATGAGTTACATATTGTTCCGCGAGAAAAAGATCAAACAGATTTAGAAATTGCAATTAGCTGGGCTTTAGAACAAAAACCGAAATTCATTCGTATTTTTGGCGCGACTGGTGGAAGGCTTGATCATGGTTTGGCAAATATACAAATGCTTTTAAAAGGTTTAGCGGCAGAGATAGAAATGTGTATTGTAGACAATAAAAATGAAATAACAGTAAAAAAAGTTGGTAAACATATAATTGAAGAAAATGAAAACTTTCCTTATGTATCCTTTGTACCGGTTACTGAAACAGTTGAAGGTATTACATTACGTGGATTTAAGTACTCACTTACTAACAAAACAATAGAGTGGGGATCGACACTTTGTATTAGTAATGAACTCATTGTGGAAAAAGGTAATTTTTCATTTACTTCTGGCATATTAATGATGATAAGAAGCACTGATTGAAGAAACAATTTTGCTCCTTGCATCATATAGTAAACAAGTGGAGTAATGGGGATTAGGAGGGAAACCATGAGATTTTATACAATTAAGTTACCTAAATTTCTTGGTGGAATTGTACGTGCGATGTTAAATACCTTCAAAAAAGACTAAAAAAAGCACCTATTACCGGTGCTTTTTCCATTGGTATAATAAAAAAAGAGCCTAGCGGCTCTTTTTTTATTATTAAACACGTTCGATTTTGCCAGATTTTAATGCTCTAGCAGAAACGTAAACACGTTGAACTTTTCCGTCGATGCGTACGCGAACTTTTTGAAGGTTAGCGCCCCATTTACGTTTTGTAGCGTTCATTGCGTGAGAACGAGAGTTACCAGAACGAGCTTTTCTTCCAGTGATAGCACAAACACGAGCCATTTATATTTCCCTCCCTTGATACCTTACCATGCGTAATTTTTCAATGTTAGTCTTTTTTGCGATGCTAAAAACACTACTATAATTTAACACAACTAAAAAGAGAATGCAACACCGTAGAAAAAAGAAATCAAGAAAAATTACTTGACACCATATATCAATGAAGAAAAGCTGAAATCAAGAAAAATTGCTTGACATATTATAGTGGTACATGTTGTATAATAACAATGGACTATTTTGCTCATCATAGAAAAGTGTAGTATAAACATAAAATATGAGAGTGAAAAGAAAGAACGATGGAATTTTCTTTAAAAAGATTATATGATAGTAACTAAAGTAGTCTAGCTCACTTTCACCATTTATGAAGGGGGAAACGAGATGTCAATTGAAATTAAAACGAAGTACGGTCAAATTGATATTAGTACAGATGTAATTGCAACAATTGCTGGAGGTGCCGCAGTAGATTGCTACGGTATCGTAGGTATGGCATCAAAAAATCAGTTAAAAGATGGATTAACAGACATTTTACGAAAAGAAAACTTCACTAGAGGTGTTATTGTTCGTAAAGATGAAGATGAAGTACATATTGATATGTATATTATTGTGAGCTATGGTACGAAAATTTCAGAAGTAGCACATAACGTGCAGACTAAAGTGAAATATACATTAGATCAAACTGTAGGACTAGCAGTAGATTCTGTAAACATCTACGTACAAGGAGTTAAAGTAATAAACTTGTAATGTGCATTAAGGAGGAAAATCTGTGTCAATTCAAAAAATTGATGGAAAACGTTTATCACAAATGATCATTCAAGGAGCAAATAATTTAACAAATAATGTTCAGCTTGTTGATGCATTAAACGTATTTCCAGTTCCAGATGGCGATACCGGTACAAACATGAACTTATCAATGACTTCAGGCGCACGTGAAGTGAAAGAAAATCCTTCACAGCATGCTGGTAAAGTCGGCGTAAGTTTAGCCAAAGGATTATTAATGGGAGCTCGTGGTAACTCTGGGGTTATTTTATCTCAGTTATTCCGTGGTTTTTCTAAATCCATTGAACAAAAAGAAGAATTAACAACAGTTGATTTTGCTGCAGCTTTAGAAGCTGGAGTAGAGGCAGCATATAAAGCGGTTATGAAACCAATTGAAGGAACGATTTTAACGGTTGCAAGAGAAACGGGTAAATATGCAGTGACAGTTGCGAAAAAACAGCGCGACTTTGTTTTGTTTATGGAAGACGTTGTAAAAGAAGCGAATGCATCGTTAAATCGTACGCCAGATTTATTACCTGTATTAAAACAAGTTGGCGTTGTAGATAGCGGTGGTAAAGGTCTAGTTGTTGTATATGAAGGATTTTTAGCTGACTTAAAAGGAGAAACGATTTCTTCTAATGTGCAGACGCAACCATCTATGAATGACATGGTACGCGCAGAACATCACCGTAGTGTACAAAGCCAATTGAGTACAGAAGATATTAAGTATGGATATTGTACGGAATTCATGGTGAAATTAGAGCCTGAAAAAATGAAGGAACATAATTTCTCTGAACAAAAATTCCGTGAAGATATTAGTGTGTACGGAGATTCACTACTTGTTGTATCAGATGATGAGGTTGTTAAGGTTCATATTCATGCGGAACATCCTGGAGATCCTATGAACTATGGACAACGCTACGGTAGTCTAATTAAGATTAAAGTAGAAAATATGCGTGAACAGCATACGGCTTTATTAGATGAACCTACTATGGTGCCTGAACAAACGAATCAACCAAAAGAGAAACAACCGTATGGTATTGTGACTGTAGCTATGGGATCTGGTATTAAAACTTTATTTGAGAGCATTGGCGCAACGAAAGTTATCGAAGGTGGCCAAACGATGAATCCAAGTACGGAGGATATCGTGAAGGCGATTGAAGAGGCGAATGCTGAAAAGATCATCATTTTACCGAATAATGGGAATATCGTAATGGCAGCAGAACAAGCAGCTTCAGTAGTAGATCAAGAAGTGATTGTTGTTCGTTCGAAAACAGTTCCTCAAGGTATGGCTGCAATGTTAGCATTTAATCCAGTTGGAACGTTAGAAGAGAATAAAGAAAACATGAACGAAGCTTTATCTCATGTGAAAACAGGTCAAATTACGTATGCTGTTCGTGATACGGAAATTGACGGTGTGGCAATTCAAAAAGATGATTTCATGTGTATTGCAGATGGAAAAATCGTATCAACAAACGCTGAAAAAGTAGGGGCTGCGAAGCAATTACTAGAAGCACTAATTGATGAGGATTCTGAAATCGTAACGATTCTACAAGGTGAAGATGCAACAGACGAAGAAGTGGCTGAATTGGTTGCGTTTGTTGAAGAGAACTTTGAAGATGCAGAAGTAGAAGTACATGCAGGGAACCAACCGGTGTATTCTTTCATCTTCTCTGTAGAATAAGAAAAGATTCGTTTTAAAAATAAATGGATTACTTACTTGCTAATGGATGAAAAGTAGTGATATGAAATTTATTACTAGTTTTTATTCAAAAGGCTAGCATATTGATGATAGAAAAGAGCCTTGCTGCTAATAGTGAGGCTCTTTTCTTACGTGTTGTATATCTTTGTTTTGTCCCTCTATTTGTGGGCAGTAAAATTTCCACCCCTAAATTCGGCTGGAGCAAAGAAGTTAGGTGGGAGATTAACTGCCCGTAAAAGCCCGATTGGTGAGGGCTAATAATCAGTGGGGGATGAACAAAACCCTTACTGATTATAGTTTCACTTTATATAGAGGGATTAGAGTAGTTTCTCTTAGAATGCCTATGATAGAATATATAGGGTGAAAGAGAGCGATTATAGATGTCGATGATGTTAATGGAGAATCAATAGAATGAATCGAAGAAAATAATGTGACGGAGCGTGAGAATCTTGAATGAAGTTGTACAAGTTCCTGTTACGGATGTAAAGGGAATCGGAGGAGAAACATCTGAGTTATTACACGAGATGGGAATTTATACAGTTTCTCATCTATTAGAACATTTTCCGTACCGTTATGAAGACTATGCGATGAAAGATCTTGCTGAAGTGAAGCATGATGAGCGTGTGACGGTTGAAGGGAAAGTGCATAGTGCTCCTTTACTTCAATATTATGGAAAGAAAAAGTCGCGTCTTACAGTTCGTGTTCTTGTCGGGCGTTATTTAATTACAGCCGTATGTTTTAATAGACCATATTATAAACAAAAGTTAAAGCTAGATGAAACGGTAACGATTACTGGTAAATGGGATCAGCATCGCCAAACGATCGCTGTATCAGAACTTCACTTTGGACCGGTTGTGCGTCAACAAGAAGTAGAGCCAGTATATTCAGTGAAAGGGAAGTTGACAGTAAAGCAGATGCGCCGTTTTATTGCCCAGGCTTTAAAGGAATATGGAGACTCTATAATTGAAGTGTTACCTGACGGTTTGTTAAGTAGGTATAAATTATTACCACGTTATGAAGCGCTCAGGGCGTTACATTTTCCAGTGGGACAGGAAGACTTAAAGCAAGCACGGCGCCGTTTTGTATATGAGGAGTTTTTCTTGTTCCAGTTGAAAATGCAAACGTTACGGAAAATGGAAAGGGAAAATTCAAAGGGCACGAAAAAAGAAATTTCGTCAGTAGAATTGCAAGAGTTTACTGATGCACTTCCGTTTCCGTTAACTGGCGCACAAAGCCGGGTTGTAGATGAAATAATGAAAGATATGACATCTCCCTATCGCATGAATCGATTATTGCAAGGGGATGTAGGCTCTGGGAAAACAGTTGTTGCTGCGATTGCCCTTTATGGAGCGAAATTAGCTCATTATCAAGGTGCTATGATGGTTCCTACGGAAATTTTAGCTGAACAGCATTATCAGTCGCTCGCTGAGACGTTTTCACATTTCGGTATGAAGGTTGAACTGCTAACAAGTTCTGTTAAAGGTGCGAGACGTCGAGAAATTTTGGCGAGATTAGAGCAAGGGGAAGTAGATATCCTTGTTGGGACGCACGCTTTAATTCAAGATGAAGTTATATTTCATAGGTTAGGTCTCGTTATTACTGATGAACAGCATCGATTTGGTGTAGCGCAGCGCCGGGTTTTACGTGAGAAAGGTGAAAGTCCAGATGTGTTGTTTATGACGGCGACCCCAATCCCGCGTACGTTAGCTATCACTGCATTTGGAGAGATGGACGTTTCTATTATCGATGAAATGCCAGCTGGTAGAAAGGTGATCGAAACGTACTGGGCAAAACATGATATGTTAGATCGTGTTCTCGGTTTTGTGGAGAAAGAGATAAAAAAAGGAAGACAGGCATATGTTATTTGTCCTCTAATTGAAGAGTCTGAGAAGCTTGATGTACAAAATGCTATCGACTTACATAGTATGCTGACTCATCATTATCAAGGGAAATGCCAAGTTGGATTAATGCATGGGAGACTATCATCTCAAGAAAAAGAAGAGATAATGGGACAGTTTAGTGAAAATAAAGTGCAAATTCTTGTATCGACAACAGTTGTTGAAGTAGGTGTGAATGTACCGAATGCGACTGTTATGGTTATTTATGACGCGGAGCGTTTCGGTTTATCGCAGCTTCATCAGCTCAGGGGGCGCGTTGGGCGTGGTAGTGAACAATCATATTGTTTATTAATTGCGGACCCGAAATCAGAAACGGGAAAAGAAAGAATGCGCATTATGACTGAAACAAATGATGGATTTGTATTGTCAGAAAAAGATTTAGAGTTACGAGGTCCTGGAGATTTCTTTGGAAGTAAGCAAAGTGGTCTACCAGAGTTTAAGGTTGCTGATATGGTACATGATTATCGAGCGTTAGAAACAGCGAGACAAGATGCGGCGATACTAGTTGATTCAGAAGCGTTTTGGCACAATGATCAGTATGCTTCGTTGCGTACTTATCTTGACGGAACAGGTGTGTTCCAGGGAGAGAAGCTCGACTAAGAGTAGTGTGCAAAAGTTTTTGTTGCATTCTACTTTTAATGATTATATACTACTGTTAGTACCTAGTCATAAAAATGGATGGTGCGGTATGAAAAAAAGAAGAAGTAAAAAAGAAAGACAAGAATTATTACAACAAACAATAGAAACGAATCCTTTTATAACGGATGAAGATTTAGCGGAAAAATTTCAAGTGAGCATACAAACTGTTCGTCTTGATCGTATGGAATTATCTATTCCTGAATTAAGAGAACGAATTAAGCATGTGGCTACAAAACAACATGAAGAAGATGTGAAATCTTTACCGTTAGAAGAGGTTGTCGGAGAAATTATCGATATAGAATTAGATAGACATGCGATTTCTATCTTTGAAGTAAAGGTAGAACATGTATTTAAAAGAAATCAAATTGCTCGTGGGCATCATTTGTTTGCACAAGCAAACTCACTAGCTGTTGCAGTTATTGATGAAGAATTAGCTTTAACTGCAAAGTCTACCATTCGATACATTCGTCCTGTAAAATTAGGAGAGCGTGTTGTTGCAAAAGCACGTGTTGAAGATGTAGAGAATGATAAAGGACGGACGGTTGTCAAAGTGCGTAGCTTTGTTGGAGAAGAACTTGTTTTCACAGGCACTTTTGAAATGTATCGATCTAGTAATTATAGTGAGGAAGGTAACAACTTATGAAAATCGCAATAGATGCAATGGGCGGCGATCATGCTCCAAAGGCTGTAGTATTAGGAGCAATGAAAGCTATTAAGGAATACCCAGATTTACATATTACGTTAGTAGGGAAAGAAGAGGGAATTCGTCAATACTTAACGAGTGAAGAGCGAATTACTATACTTCATACAGACGAAAAAATCGAATCGACAGATGAACCAGTAAGAGCGGTTCGCCGAAAAAAACAAGCTTCAATGGTACTGGCAGCAGAGCAAGTAAAGAACGGCGTAGCAGATGCTTGTATATCAGCAGGAAGTACAGGAGCTTTAATGGCAGCTGGATTATTTGTTGTTGGCCGTATGGAAGGAATTGAACGACCAGCTTTATCACCTACAATGCCAACTGTTGATGGAGAAGGTTTTGTGATGTTAGATGTTGGAGCAAACGTTGATGCAAAACCAATCCATTTATATCAATATGCAGTAATGGGCTCTGTTTATGCAGAGAAGGTAAGAGGAATTAAAAATCCTCGCGTTGGACTTTTAAACGTTGGAACAGAGGATGGCAAAGGAAACGAGCTTTCAAAACAAGTCTTTGCTATGCTCAAGGATGCACCAATTAATTTTGTTGGAAACGTTGAATCAAGAGACTTATTGCAAGGTGTAGCAGATGTTGTTGTATGTGATGGTTTTACAGGTAACGTAGCTCTAAAATCATTAGAAGGAACAGCACTTGCATTATTCTCTATGTTAAAAGAGCAATTAATGAGTTCGTTTACGAGCAAATTAGCAGCAGCGGTATTAAAACCAAAACTTATGGTATTAAAAGATAAAATGGATTATTCGGAGTATGGAGGAGCGGCATTGTTTGGGTTAAAAGCTCCTGTCATTAAGGCTCACGGTTCTTCAAATGACCAATCGATATTTAGTGCGATTCGTCAAACAAGAGAAATGGTAGCGAAAGAAGTAATTCCTACAATTTCAAATGTAATGGAGAAAGAGCCGCTTCAATAAGAGGAGGATTTGAAATGGGAAAACTAGCATTTCTTTTTCCGGGCCAAGGTTCACAGGCAGTTGGAATGGGTAGACAGTTAGCGGAGAATAATAACGAGGTTGCGAAAGTGTTTGCAAAAGCGGATGAGGTGCTGCAAGATTCACTTTCAGAAGTGATTTTTGAGGGGCCACAGGAAAAACTAACATTAACGACAAATGCACAACCTGCTTTATTAACAACGAGTTTTGCAATTTTAACGGCTTTGAAGGAATATGATATTATACCGGATTTTGTCGCGGGACATAGTTTAGGTGAATATAGCGCTCTTGTAGCAGCAGGTGCATTAACTTTTGAAGATGCTGTATACGCTGTAAGGAAACGCGGGGAATATATGGAAGAAGCAGTTCCGGGCGGGGAAGGTGCAATGGCAGCTATTTTAGGTGCTGATCCGGAAATGCTGAAACAAGTTACAGAAGAAGTAACAAGTGAAGGATATGCGGTGCAAATTGCTAATATGAATAGCACGAAGCAAATTGTTATTTCTGGAACAAATCAAGGAGTAGAACTTGCTTCTCAAAGAGCGAAAGAAAATGGCGCTAAAAGAGCAATTCCTCTTAAAGTAAGCGGACCATTTCATTCCTCACTTATGAAGCCAGCTGCTGAGAGATTCCAAAGTGTTTTAAATGAAATTACAATTCAAGACACGAATATTCCTGTTATTGCAAATGTTACAGCGGACGTTATTACACGTGGTACAGATATTAAAGAAAAGCTGATTGAACAGCTCTATTCGCCTGTATTATGGTATCCATCCATTGAGTATATGGTGAATCAAGGGGTAGATACATTTATTGAAATCGGCCCTGGAAAAGTACTTGCTGGTCTTATGAAGTCGATTGACTCTTCTGTGAAAGCATATGCGATATATGACGAAGAGACATTAAAAGATACCATTTCAAATTTGAGAGGAGAAAACTGATGTTAAAAGGGAAAGTAGCATTAGTAACTGGCGCTTCACGTGGAATTGGTCGTGCGATTGCGATTGATTTAGCAAAACAAGGGGCAAATGTTGTAGTAAATTATGCTGGTAATGAGCAAAAGGCGAATGAAGTAGTCGATGAAATAAAGAAATTAGGTTCAGATGCTATTGCAGTAAGAGCAGATGTTGCAAATGCTGAAGATGTTACGAGTATGGTGAAACAAACTGTAGATACGTTTGGACAAGTAGATATTCTTGTAAATAACGCTGGTGTAACAAAAGATAATTTATTAATGCGTATGAAAGAAGAAGAATGGGATACAGTTATTAATACAAACTTAAAAGGTGTTTTCTTATGTACGAAGGCAGTATCTCGTTATATGATGCGTCAACGTCATGGACGTATTATTAATATCGCTTCTGTTGTCGGAGTAACAGGAAACCCAGGACAAGCAAACTATGTTGCTGCTAAAGCTGGTGTAATTGGATTAACAAAAACATCAGCAAAAGAATTAGCGAGCCGAAATATTACTGTAAATGCAATTGCTCCAGGCTTTATTGCGACTGATATGACGGATGTATTAGATGAAAATATAAAAGCCGAAATGTTAAAGTTAATTCCTGCAGCTCAGTTTGGTGAAGCGCAAGATATCGCAAATACTGTAACGTTTTTTGCTGCTGATCAAAGCAAATATATTACAGGACAAACGTTAAATGTTGATGGCGGAATGGTAATGTAATAAAAGAATCGATTTCACCTAGTTTTTTTGGACAATATTTTATATAATATTTGAGGGGAGGTGAATGGAATGGCAGATGTTTTAGAGCGTGTAACAAAAATCATCGTTGATCGTTTAGGTGTAGAAGAAACTGAAGTAGTACCGGCTGCTAGCTTTAAAGAAGATTTAGGCGCAGACTCCCTAGATGTAGTAGAACTTGTAATGCAATTGGAAGATGAATTCGAAATGGAAATTTCTGATGAAGATGCTGAAAAGATTGCTACTGTTGGCGATGCTGTGACTTACATAGAGAGTCATCTATAATGCTTAAGTGAAGTCCCGTTTTTTAGCGGGGCTTCTCGGCTTATATCTGGAGGGACCTATGCCGTACCGAAAACATAGAGAAAAAAAATACGAAATAAAATATCGTGAAGCGTTTAAAGTATTTCAAGAAGAGATAGGTATTACGTTTTCAGATGAAAAATTATTGATTCAAGCATTTACGCATTCATCGTATGTGAATGAGCATCGAAAAAAACCGCATGAGGACAATGAGCGTCTTGAATTTCTTGGTGATGCTGTATTGGAACTCACTGTATCACAGTATCTGTTTCAAAAATATCCGACAATGAGCGAAGGAGAGTTAACAAAACTACGTGCAGCTATTGTATGTGAACCATCTCTTGTTCGTTTTGCAAACGAATTGTCATTTGGTAGCCTTGTTTTATTAGGGAAAGGTGAGGAAATGACGGGTGGACGTGAACGACCAGCTTTATTAGCGGATGTCTTTGAAGCGTTTATTGGTGCCCTTTATCTTGATCAAGGGCTTGAAACAGTTTGGGGATTCTTAAAAGAAGTTGTATATCCGAAAATTAATGAAGGTGCTTTTTCTCATGTGATGGATTATAAGAGTCAATTGCAAGAATTGATTCAGCGTGATGGTAGTGGGAACATTGAGTATCAAATTTTGCAAGAAAAAGGACCGGCCCATAACCGAGAATTTGTGTCACGTGTAACTTTAAATAATGAGGCATTAGGTCTTGGGAGTGGTAAGTCAAAAAAAGAGGCAGAGCAACAAGCTGCTGCAGAAGCATTGAAAAAATTAAAAGAACAATTATAAGGAATCCCCCTTTGAATGAGGGGGATTCCTTATGCATAGAATGAAACTTTCCTTTTGTTTATAAATAAAAGGAGTGGGAAATCCGTATAGTAGCTTGTTTTCGTACAGACAATGTTTACAACAACGGAGAATAGGAGGAAGGCCTTTCGTGTTTTTAAAAAGATTAGAAATAGCAGGATTTAAATCTTTTGCTGAGCGTGTATCTGTCGATTTTGTTCCAGGTGTAACTTCTGTAGTAGGACCTAACGGGAGCGGGAAAAGTAATATTACTGATGCGATTCGCTGGGTACTTGGTGAACAATCTGCAAAGTCATTACGTGGTGCAAAAATGGAGGATATTATTTTTGCAGGTAGTGATACGAGAAGAGCGGTTAATATTGCTGAAGTAACATTAACTTTAAATAATGAAGACCAACGATTACCGATTGAATATAACGAGGTGTGTGTAACACGTCGTGTATCTCGTTCGGGTGATAGTGATTTTTATATTAATAAACAATCTTGTAGACTGAAAGATATTATTGATTTATTTATGGACTCTGGTATGGGAAGAGAAGCTTTTTCAATTATTAGCCAGGGGAAAGTCGAAGAGATTTTAAGTAGTAAATCGGAAGAACGTCGAGGGGTATTTGAGGAAGCTGCGGGTGTGCTGAAATACAAACTTCGTAAAAAGAAAGCCGAAGGGAAATTAGCAGAAACACAAGAAAACTTAAATCGTGTGCAAGATATTATACATGAATTGAGTAGTCAAGTAGAACCGCTAGAAAGACAAGCTTCTATAGCGAAAGATTTTCTTGAGAAAAAAGAAGAATTAGAAAAAGTAGAAGCGGCGCTTATTGTACATGAAATTGAAGAATTACATGAAAAGTGGGAAGCGCTTCGAAATCAATTTGGGCATAATAAAGATGAAGAAGTTAAAATGTCGACGAATTTACAAAAAAGTGAAGAAGAGCTTGAGGAATTACGCGGACAATTACAAGCGGTTGATGAATCTGTAAACTCTTTACAAGAAGTTCTTCTTCTTTCTAGTAAAGAGCTAGAAAAGCTAGAAGGGCAGCGTGAGTTGTTAAAGGAAAGAAAGCAAAATGCGACGACACATTGTGCGCAGCTTGAAAAGCTAATTGTTGAATTGGTAGAGAAAGCTAAAAGTTATGATGGCGAAATTGAAACAAGTACCGAAGCGTTAATGCAATTTGTGAATCAAGTAAAAGAGTTGGAGAAGAAATTGCATGATAATGAGCAACTACTTGCAACTTTTGCCGTGAATCTAGAGGAACAGATTGAGAATTTAAAAGGTGATTATATTGAACTTTTAAATCAACAAGCAAGTCTTCGTAATGAATTATCTATGATTGAAGAACAATCTAAACAGCAAAATTCTAAAAATGAACGCCTTGATGAAGAAAATGAAAAATATGTACAGATGCGTATGGAAATTACAGCGAAAAAAGCGAAACTTGTAGAAAGTTATGAGCAAGTGAAGGAGAAAGTAGCTGGCATTATTTCTAACATACAGAAGACAGAAACGGCACTTGGGAAATGTAAGTCTCAGTATAGTGAAAATGAAACGAAACTGTATCAAGCGTATCAATTTGTGCAACAGGCGCGTTCTCGAAAAGAAATGCTAGAAGAAATGCAAGAGGACTATTCTGGTTTCTATCAAGGGGTACGTGAAGTATTAAAGGCTAGAGAAAATAGATTGCAAGGTATCGAGGGAGCTGTTGCAGAACTTCTGACTGTGCCGAAAGAATATGAAATTGCAATGGAAATCGCCCTTGGGGCAGCGATGCAACATATCGTAGTACAAACAGAAGAACATGCTCGTAATGCAATTGCATTTTTAAAGCAAAATAAACATGGTCGTGCAACGTTTTTACCTCAAGCTGTTATTAAAAGTAGATCGTTATCATTTGAACAATTACGTATTGTGAATCAACATCCAGCGTTTGTCGGTGTGGCGGCAGAACTTGTGCAGTACAACAATAAATATGAGAATGTAGTTTCAAGCCTATTAGGTACTGTTATTGTTGCGAAAGATTTACGCGGTGCAAATGAATTAGCGAAACAATTACAATATCGCTATCGTATTGTAACGCTTGAAGGTGACGTAGTGAATCCTGGTGGTTCTATGACTGGTGGAGCTGTAAAACAGGCGAAATCTTCTTTATTAGGGCGCCAGCGTGAACTTGAAGAATGGACTAAAAAGCTAGCTGATATGGAAGAAAAAACAACGAAGCTAGAAAACTTTGTTAAAGCAGTAAAGCAAGAGATTCAAGAAAAAGAAGTACAAATACGCGAACTACGCCAAGGCGTAGAAACTGAGCGTTTAGATGAACAGAAATTAAGAGAAGAAATTAATCGATTAGAATTAGAAGAACATCGAATTAACGATCGTTTATTTATATACGATTTAGAGATAGAAGGATTTTTACAAGATCAAGTGAAAATGCAAGGGCGTAAAGGAGAGTTAGAAAAGATTTTAGCAACTCTTCAAGCGGAGATTTCGGAATTAGATGGCAAAATCGTCGCATTAACGAAACAAAAAAGTGAGCAACATTCTTCAAAAGAAAAAGTTCAAAAGGAAATGACTGAGCTAAAAGTACAAGCAGCTGAACAACAACAACGTTTATCTAATCAAAAAGAAAAAGTTGAACGATTAACGAAGGAAAAAGAAGAGACTGATACGACACTTGTAAAAACGAAAGAAGATTTAGCGTTCTTAAAACAAGAGATGACGTCTAATTCAAGTGGCGAAGACCAAATTACGAATATGATAGAGAAGAAAGCGTATGATCGTAATCAAACTTCGGATTTAATTCGTTCGCGTCGTGAACAACGCGTATCATTGCAAGAGAGAGTGGAGCATTTAGAACGCGGTGTGAAAGAAACAATAGGTAAACATAAATATATTCTTGAGATGTTGAAAGATCAAGAAGTGAAAATTAACCGACTTGATGTAGAGTTGGAAAATAGATTGCAACATTTACGTGAAACATATACTATTTCATTTGAAGCAGCAAAACTGAAGTATACAATGACGATGCCTGCAGAAGATGCGCGTAAAAAGGTGAAATTAATTAAACTATCCATTGAAGAGTTAGGCGCAGTAAATTTAGGGGCAATTGATGAATACGAACGTGTAGCAGAACGTCATACATTCTTACTAGAGCAAAGAGACGACCTGGAAGAAGCGAAATCGACGTTACATCAACTTATTACGGAAATGGATGAAGAGATGAAAAAACGCTTTTCTACTACATTCGAAGGAATTCGAACGGAGTTTCAATCTGTATTCTCTGAATTATTCGGAGGCGGAAGAGCGGATTTAGTAATGACAAATCCAGAAGATTTATTAAATACTGGTATTGATATTGTGGCGCAACCGCCAGGGAAGAAACTACAAAACTTAGGTTTACTTTCAGGTGGAGAGCGTGCTTTGACGGCAATTGCGCTCTTATTTGGTATTTTAAAAGTACGCCCAGTCCCATTCTGTGTGCTAGATGAAGTAGAAGCGGCTCTTGATGAGGCTAATGTTGCTCGTTTTGCGCAGTATTTAAAGAAATTTAGTGATGAAACGCAGTTTATTGTAATTACACACCGAAAAGGTACAATGGAAGAGTCTGATGTATTGTACGGTGTAACAATGCAAGAATCAGGGGTATCTAAGCTTGTTTCTGTTCGTTTAGGTGATGGCGAAGAACTTGTAGCAAGTAAATAGGAAGGATGGGAAGTATGAGCTTTTTTAAAAAATTAAAAGAAAAGATTTCAAAACAAACGGATACAGTAACAGAGAAGTTTAAACAAGGATTGGAAAAAACAAGAAATTCATTTGCTGATAAAGTAAATGATTTAGTGTATCGTTACCGTAAAATAGACGAAGACTTCTTTGAGGAATTAGAAGAAATATTAATTAGTGCAGATGTTGGAGTTTCGACAGTGATGGAATTAATTGATCAGTTGAAAGAAGAAGTGCAACGTCGTAACATTCAAGATCCAAAAGAAGTACAGGCTGTGATTTCTGAGAAGTTAGTGGGAATTTACAAAGGTGATAGCGACTTTAGTAATGAAGTTAATATACAAGAGGGTCAATTAACAGTTGTTTTATTTGTTGGTGTTAATGGTGTAGGAAAAACGACGACAATTGGTAAGCTTGCACATAAATTTAAATCGGAAGGTAAGTCTGTCCTATTGGCGGCAGGAGATACATTCCGTGCTGGGGCGATTGAACAATTAGAAGTATGGGGCGATCGTGTTGGTGTAGAAGTAATTAAACAAGGATCAGGGTCTGACCCAGCGGCTGTTATGTACGATGCTGTACAGGCAGCGAAGGCTCGTAAAGTGGATGTGTTGCTATGTGATACAGCAGGACGCTTGCAAAACAAAGTCAACTTAATGAAAGAGTTAGAGAAAGTGAAGCGTGTAATTGAGCGTGAAGTACCAGGAGCTCCTCATGAAGTATTACTTGTTATTGATGCAACAACAGGACAAAATGGTTTAAGTCAAGCGAAAACATTCCGTGAAGCAACGAATGTTACTGGTATTGTTTTAACGAAGTTAGACGGAACTGCTAAAGGTGGTATCGTATTAGCAATTCGTAACGAAATGGATGTACCGGTGAAGTTTGTTGGACTAGGAGAGCAAATGGATGATCTGCAGCAATTTGATCCAGAACAATATGTGTATGGTTTATTCGCGAACTTGGTAGAAACTGAAGAAGTGTAAGTGAAAGAAGCGGTATTTCCGCTTTTTTTTCTATAAAAAATATGTGATGTTAAGAAAAAAACTTGACACTCTTTTATACTCCATGTAAACTAATTCATGTAAAGGGAAATCACTTAACAAAGGATGATCCAACATGCTCGAAAAAACAACGAGAATGAACTATTTATTTGATTTTTATCAATCGTTGTTAACGCAAAAACAAAGAAGTTATATGTCGCTTTATTATCTAGATGATTTATCTCTTGGTGAAATTGCGGAAGAATTTGATGTAAGCCGCCAAGCCGTGTATGATAACATTAAACGGACTGAAGCGATGCTTGAAGAATATGAAGATAAATTAGTATTACTTCAAAAGTTTCAAGAGCGACAGCGACTTGTTGCAAAGCTAAAACAGCTAATCAGCGAAGAAGAGCATGTGAATGAAGAAATGAAACAAGTTGTTGAAGCTATCGAAAAATTAGATTAGGAGGGCGGCAATATGGCATTTGAAGGATTAGCCGACCGACTTCAACAGACAATGCAAAAAATCCGCGGCAAAGGAAAAGTTTCTGAAGCCGATGTGAAAGAAATGATGAGAGAAGTTCGTCTAGCTCTTTTAGAAGCAGATGTTAACTTTAAAGTAGTAAAAGATTTTATAAAGCGTGTGTCTGAGCGTGCTGTCGGACAAGATGTAATGAAAAGTTTGACACCTGGACAACAAGTAATTAAAATCGTGCAGGAAGAACTTACAGAACTTATGGGCGGAGAGCAAAGCAAAATTGCTGTTGCTAATAAGCCACCGACTGTTATTATGATGGTTGGTCTGCAAGGTGCGGGTAAAACAACGACAACAGGTAAGCTTGCGAATTTACTTCGTAAAAAGTATAATCGTAAACCGATGCTTGTTGCAGCAGATATTTACCGTCCAGCAGCGATTAAACAGCTTGAAACATTAGGGAAGCAATTGGACATGCCTGTTTTCTCTTTAGGAGATCAAGTAAGTCCAGTTGAAATTGCGAAACAAGCGATTGCAAAAGCAAAAGAAGATCATCACGATTATGTTTTAATTGATACAGCGGGTCGCCTGCATATTGATGAAGAACTAATGGATGAATTAGCGAAAGTTAAAGAAGTTGCGAAACCGGATGAAATTTTCCTTGTTGTCGATGCGATGACAGGACAAGACGCGGTAAATGTAGCACAAAGTTTCCATGAGCAGTTAGGTTTAACAGGTGTTGTATTAACGAAATTAGATGGTGACACGCGCGGTGGTGCGGCATTATCTATTAAGGCTGTAACAAACACACCAATTAAATTTGCTGGTATGGGTGAAAAGCTAGATGCGATTGAAGCGTTCCATCCAGAACGTATGGCATCCCGTATTTTAGGGATGGGTGACGTCTTAACATTAATTGAAAAAGCGCAAGCTACAGTTGATGAAGAGAAAGCAAAAGAACTTGAGCAAAAAATGCGTACGCTTTCGTTTACGCTTGACGATTTCCTAGAACAACTTGGACAAGTGCGTCAACTTGGACCGCTTGACGAATTGTTAGGAATGCTTCCTGGTGCAAATAAAATTAAAGGGCTGAAAAATGCACAAGTTGATGAAAAACAAATTGGGCATATTGAGGCAATTATTCGTTCTATGACTAAATTAGAGCGAGAACAACCGGAAATAATCAATGCTAGTCGTAAAAAACGCATTGCCAAAGGTAGCGGTACAACCGTACAAGAAATTAATCGTCTAATCAAGCAATTTGATGATATGAAAAAAATGATGAAGACGATGACTGGAATGCAAAAAGGTAAGAAAAAAGGACTAGGTGGATTGAAGTTTCCATTCATGTAAGGAAAAAAAGATGGCTCTGTTAAGAAAAAATACTTTACAAAGCAATAGTCTTTTTGCTAATATAATTATCTGTGTGAAATAAATTCGGAGGTGCTTTATAAATGGCAGTTAAAATTCGTTTAAAACGTATGGGAGCTAAAAAAACTCCTTTCTATCGTGTAGTTGTTGCAGATTCTCGTTCTCCTCGTGACGGACGTTTCATTGAGGAAATCGGTACTTACAATCCGGTTGCTCAACCAGCTGAAGTTAAGATCAACGAAGAAGCAGCATTAAAATGGTTAGGAAACGGTGCTAAACCATCTGATACAGTTCGTAACCTATTCTCTAACCAAGGTATCATGGAGAAATTCCACTTATCTAAACAAGGTAAGTAATTGAGGCAATGACTATGAAGAAGTTAGTCGAGACGATTGTCAAGCCTCTTGTCGATTATCCTGAAGATGTAAAAGTTACACAGGAACTTTGCAACGGAGAGATAAAGTATCGATTAACTGTACATCCTGAGGATGTTGGAAAAGTCATTGGAAAGCAAGGGAAGGTTGCGAAAGCAATTCGAATGCTCTTGTATTCAGTGGGACATCATAATGATGAAAAAGTAACACTGGAAATTCAATAAACGTAAAAAGGGCGAGGAGTTAATTCCTCTCCCTTTTTTAACATTTAAAGAGAAGTTGCATGTTCCATATATGAAATGGAGATGCTTAATTTATATAGAAACCAGGGGTGACATACTATTTATGACAAAATGGTTTAACGTAGGGAAAATTGTAAATACTCATGGCGTAAGAGGAGAAATTCGTGTGATTTCTCGTACTGATTTTCCGGAAGAGCGATATAAAGTAGGAAACACGTTATACATATGTAATGAGAAAGGTACAGACTATCTTCCAGTGAAGGTAACTTCTCATCGTCAACATAAGACATTTGATTTATTAACACTTGAAGGATACAACAATGTAGATGAAGTAGAGAAGTTGAAAGGTTCTTTAATAAAAGTACCAGAAGAGCAGTTAGGCGAACTAGCTGAAGGTGAATACTACTATCATGAAATTATTGGTTGCAGTGTTGTAACGGAAGAAGGAGAAGCGTTAGGAACGATCAAAGAGATCTTATCTCCTGGTGCGAATGATGTATGGGTGATTAAACGTCCAAAAGGTCAAGATCTTTTAATTCCTTATATTGATGACGTTGTACTTCAAGTTAACATTGAGAATAAATTAGTAACCATTCATGTAATGGAAGGATTGCTATAATGAAGATTGACATTTTAACATTGTTTCCAGATATGTTTACGGGTGTGTTTGGGTCTTCAATTTTAAAGAAAGCACAAGAAAAAGAAGCGGTAGAGCTTCGTGTTGTCAATTTCCGTGATTATACAACTAGTAAGCATAATAGTGTAGATGATTATCCGTATGGTGGGGGCGCTGGGATGGTATTAACCCCTCAGCCTATCTTTGATGCGGTGGAAGAGTTAACGAAGGAAACAGACCGTAAACCGAGAATCGTCTTAATGTGTCCACAAGGAGAGCGTTTTACGCAGAGGAAGGCAGAAGAGCTTGCTGAAGAAGAGCATGTTATTTTTGTATGTGGCCATTATGAAGGGTACGATGAACGAATTCGTGAACATCTTGTAACAGATGAGATTTCTATTGGTGATTACGTATTGACGGGTGGAGAACTAGCCTCAATGGTGATTACTGATAGTGTTGTACGTCTCCTGCCAGGAGTACTAGGGAATCAAACGTCACAAGTGGAAGATTCTTTTAGCACAGGTTTGTTAGAACACCCACATTATACACGTCCTGCTGATTTTCGTGGTATGAAGGTACCGGATGTATTAATGTCAGGAAATCATAAAAACATTGATGAATGGCGCCATAAAGAATCCTTGCGTCGTACGTATACGCGTAGACCAGATTTACTAGAAGAGCGAGAATTATCTAAGCAGGAAGAGAAATGGCTGGAGCAAATTAAAAAAGACCAATAAGGGCTTGATATATTTTCTGTTGCAACAGTCCTAGCAATATGCTATTATAACATTTGTGCTACTGAAATCAGTAGCCGTATTAACGATGTTCCGCTGTAATTTATTAAGACTTTATAAGAGCATCTGTTTAAAGGAGAGAATTTAATATGCAACAATTAATCGCAGAAATTACAAAAGGCCAATTAAAAACTGACCTTCCTTCATTCCGTCCTGGAGACACTTTACGTGTACACGTAAAAGTAGTTGAGGGAACTCGTGAAAGAATTCAGCTTTTCGAAGGTGTTGTAATCAAACGTCGTGGTGGCGGAATCAGTGAAACATTCACAGTTCGTAAGATTTCTTACGGCGTAGGTGTTGAGCGTACATTCCCAGTTCACACGCCAAGAATCGCGAACATCGAAGTACTTCGCCGTGGTAAAGTACGTCGTGCTAAGTTATACTACTTACGTAACCTTCGCGGTAAAAAAGCACGTATTAAAGAAATTCGATAAGACATGTATGGGAGCTTGTAAATGCGCAAGCTCCCTTTTTCCAATCTATATAAAATTTTGATATAATACGAGCAGCTTACATAACTGTGGAGGGGAAATGCATGAAGAAAGAAAAGAGTTCACTTTGGGAATGGATCAAAGCAATTTTGATTGCAATTGTATTAGCGGGCGTTATTAGACAGTTTTTCTTTGCGCCAATTCTCGTAGATGGTGTATCGATGTCACCAACTTTACATGACCGTGATCGAATGATTGTTAATAAAATAGGTTATCACATAGGTGATCCGAAGCGCTTTGATATTATTGTATTTCGAGCGACGGAAGAAAAAGATTATATTAAGCGTATTATTGGCCTACCAGGCGATGAAATCGAATATCGTAATGATAAACTATACGTTAATGGAAAAGCTTATGAGGAGCCATACTTAGACAAACAGAAAAAACAAATTTCTGACGGACCGCTTACATATGATTTTACTCTGGAAGAAATGACTGGAAAGAAAACTGTCCCAGAAGGTCAATTATTTGTTTTAGGTGATAATCGCCGTTTTAGTAAAGATAGCCGGACAATTGGTACAATTTCAGTGGACCAAGTAATTGGTAATGCAAATATGTTGTATTGGCCGTTAAAAGATGCACGTATTGTGAAATAACAGAAAAAGAAGGTGGCAACATGGCAATTCAATGGTTCCCAGGACATATGGCAAAGGCTAGACGCCAAGTAACAGAAAAATTAAAGTTAATCGATGTTGTAATTGAGCTTGTAGATGCTCGATTACCTTTATCTTCTCGAAATCCGATGATTGATGAAATTATTACACATAAACCGAGACTGGTTGTTTTAAATAAGGCGGATATGGCAGATGATCGTTTAACGAAACAATGGATCGCGTATTTTAAAGAAAAGGGCCATAAGGCAATTTCAATTAACGCGCAAGCTGGACAAGGTATGAAAGAAATTGCAGCAGCTTGTAAAATACTTGTTAAAGAAAAATTTGATAAAATGGTTGCTAAAGGTATTAGACCGAGAGCGATTCGTGCTTTAATTGTGGGTATTCCAAATGTTGGAAAATCTACTTTGATTAATAAATTAGCGAAGAAGAATATCGCGAAAACAGGAGATCGTCCTGGAGTAACTACAGCTCAGCAGTGGATTAAAGTTGGAAAAGAAATGGAGCTACTTGATACACCAGGTATTTTGTGGCCTAAATTTGAAGATCAATTAGTTGGTTTACGTCTAGCTACGACTGGTGCAATTAAAGACTCTATTTTGAATCTACAAGATGTAGCTGTTTATGCATTACGTTTTATGGAGAAACATTATCCAGAACGATTAAAAGAGCGATATAATTTAAATGACATTCCAGAAGATATTGTGGAGTTATTTGATGCAATCGGAAAAAACAGAGGTTGCCTAATGGGTGGCGGTATGATTGATTATGATAAAACATCTGAACTTATACTTCGTGAGCTTCGTGGTGGTAAACTTGGAAAAATGACGTTTGAAACACCAGAAGAGTTTGCAGAGCAGGTAGAAGATGTGGAAAAAGTAGAAGAAGTATAAGACGTGCGTTTGTGCGTCTTTTCTTTTTGGATACGTTTAAAAAGGAGTATAGATAGATGCAAAAAATGACTATACAAGAAGCCGAATGTTTGCTACAAGAAATTATAAATGAAGAAGATGAGCGTTTTCAAATGTTAGTGAAAGACGAGAGAAAAGGTGTTCAAAAGTTAATTTTGAAGTGGTATAAACAAAAAGAGTTAGCACACAAGGAAAAAGAAAAATTTCTAGAAATGTCTAAGTATGAACATGCTTTGCGTGAAAAAGGAATCACGTATATTGCTGGCATTGATGAAGTGGGACGAGGACCGTTAGCTGGACCTGTTGTGACGGCTGCTGTTGTCCTTCCAGAAGAGTTTTATATTCCAGGGTTAAATGACTCGAAAAAGTTGAGTGAAGCGAAACGAGAGCGTTTTTATGATGAAATTAAAGAGCATGCAATTGCAATTGGAGTTGGAATTGTATCACCACAAATTATTGATGAAATCAATATTTATCAAGCAACGAAGCAAGCGATGTTAGATGCAGTTGCCAATTTATCATGTACACCAGAATATTTATTAATCGATGCGATGAAGTTGCCTACATCAATTCCGCAAACATCAATTATTAAAGGTGATGCGAAAAGTATATCTATTTCAGCTGCATCTATTATTGCGAAAGTGACAAGAGATCGTATGATGAAAGAGTTAGGTAAAAAGTATCCTGCATATGGATTTGAACAACATATGGGATATGGGACGAAACAGCATTTAGAAGCGATTGAATCACATGGAGTGTTAGAGGAACATCGGAAATCATTTGCGCCAATTAAAGATATGATTTAAAAATAAGCTGTGAATATACAGCTTATTTTTTTATTTTGGTATATGAACATTATTATTTTTAAAAAAGAATAAAGCGATTTCAGTTTTCTGACACTTTATTGTAGACAGCGTGCCAATCATCTTATACAATGGCAATGTGATGTTTTTTAAACATTAAAAAACTTTTCGAGTAAAACAGGAAAACAGGGGAGGATGGGACCATGAATATCCATGAGTACCAAGGTAAGGCAGTCCTTAGAAGCTATGGGGTTAGCGTTCCGAACGGGAAGGTTGCATTTACAGTAGAAGAAGCTGTAGAAGCAGCTAAAGAATTAGGAACGGAAGTATGTGTAGTTAAAGCGCAAATTCACGCTGGTGGACGCGGCAAAGCTGGCGGAGTAAAAGTTGCGAAAAATTTAGAAGAAGTTCGTACATATGCAGAAAGCATTTTAGGAACTACACTTGTGACGCATCAAACAGGTCCTGAAGGTAAGGAAGTAAAACGCTTACTTATCGAAGAAGGTTGCGATATTAAAAAAGAATATTATGTAGGTCTTGTGTTAGATCGTGCAACTTCTCAAGTTGTTTTAATGGCATCTGAAGAAGGTGGAACAGAAATTGAAGAAGTAGCAGAAAAAACACCTGAAAAAATCTTTAAAGAATATATTGATCCAGCAGTAGGTTTACAAGGTTTCCAAGCACGTCGAATCGCGTTTAACATCAATATTCCAAAAGAGCTTGTAGGACAAGCTGTGAAGTTTATGATGGGCTTATATAGTGCGTTTATCGAAAAAGATTGCTCTATCGCTGAGATTAATCCACTTGTTACAACAGGTGACGGTAAAGTTATGGCTTTAGATGCGAAATTAAACTTTGATTCTAATGCGTTATATCGCCATAAAGACATTTTAGAACTTCGTGACCTTGATGAAGAAGATTCAAAAGAAATTGAAGCTTCTAAATATGACTTAAACTACATTCCTTTAGATGGAAATATCGGTTGTATGGTTAATGGTGCAGGTTTAGCAATGGCTACAATGGATATCATTAAGCATTACCATGGTGACCCAGCTAACTTCTTAGATGTTGGTGGCGGCGCAACAGCTGAAAAAGTTACAGAAGCATTCAAAATTATCCTTTCTGACAAAAATGTAAAAGGTATCTTTGTTAACATTTTTGGTGGCATTATGAAGTGTGATGTTATTGCAGAAGGTGTTATTGAAGCAACGAAGCAAGTAGGTCTTGAGTTACCTTTAGTTGTACGTCTTGAAGGTACAAACGTAGAGTTAGGTAAGAAGATTTTAAATGAGTCTGGCTTAAATATTGTTGCAGCAGAATCTATGGCAGACGGTGCACAAAAAATTGTTTCACTAGTGGGCTAATAGAAAGCGGGGGAGAAAAATGAGCGTATTAGTTAATAAAGATACAAAAGTTATTGTTCAAGGTATTACAGGTTCTCAAGGATTATTCCATACAAAACAAATGATTGAATACGGTACGAAAATTGTCGGTGGTGTAACGCCAGGTAAAGGTGGCACTGATATTGAAGGTGTACCAGTATTTGATACTGTAGAAGATGCAGTGAAAGCAACAGGCGCAAATGCTTCAGTTGTATACGTTCCACCCGCTTTTGCGGCTGATGCAATTATGGAAGCAGTTGATGCAAAGATTGATTTAGTAGTATGTATTACTGAAGGAATCCCTGTATTAGATATGGTAAATGTAAAGAGATATATGGCAGGTAAACATACACGTTTACTTGGACCAAACTGTCCTGGTGTCATTACACCTGATGAATGTAAAATTGGTATTATGCCAGGATACATTCATAAAAAAGGTCATGTGGGTATCGTATCTCGCTCTGGTACATTAACGTATGAAGCTGTACATCAGTTAACACAAGAAGGTATTGGCCAATCTACTGCTGTAGGTATCGGTGGGGACCCTGTTAACGGTACAGACTTTATTGATGCGTTAAAAGCATTTAATGAAGATGAAGAAACACATGCTGTAATTATGATTGGTGAAATCGGCGGTACGGCAGAAGAAGAAGCAGCTGAGTGGGTAAAAGCTAATATGACAAAACCAGTTGTCGGCTTCATTGGTGGCCAAACTGCGCCTGAAGGTAAACGTATGGGCCATGCCGGTGCAATCATTTCTGGCGGTAAAGGAACTGCTGCGGAAAAGATTAAAACAATGGAAGCTTGTGGTATTAAAGTAGCTGAAACGCCAGCTGTTATGGGTGAAACATTAATCTCTGTTTTAAAAGAAAAGGGATTATTTGAAACTTGTAAAAACTATTAATCTTTTTGAAAGACACCTTCTTATTTGAGGGTGTCTTTTTACACTTTTCCTGTTTACATAATAAAAATTATGGGTAAGGAGAATTAAGATGAAAAGAGAACGATTATTGCACCTACATTACGTGTTGGCAGATCATTGGAAAGCGATGGAGAGGATACTATATGTTGATCCGGAATTGAATAGGATGTACACGTTTAGTGCAAAGCAATTTGAACATTACGCTGGAATATCCTCGAAAAAATCTTCAGAACTAGTAAATTTTCTTCAGAATGCAAGTCTCCCGCAATATATCTCCTATTTAGAAAAAAATCGAATGTTTTATATGACTATATGGGATGAGGATTATCCAAAATTATTGCGAGAAATACAAGACCCCCCTTTTGTTTTATATGGAAAAGGGGAGAGGGATTTTCTTAGTAAAGTAAATAAATTAGCGATTGTTGGGACGAGAGATCCGTCTTTATACGGAAAGAAGAGTATGAAATTTATTTTACACCCTTTACTTGAAAAGGAATGGCTTATTGTTAGTGGGTTTGCAAGAGGGATAGATACAATTGCTCACGAAGTTACAGTAAGTCAGCATTGCCCGACTATTGCAATCTTAGGACATGGATTATCTTATATGTATCCGAAAGAGAATAGACGTTTATATGACACGTGGAAAGACTATATATTGTTATTGACAGAGTATCCTCCGCATTATGCACCGAAAAAATGGTATTTTCCAAAAAGAAATCGAATTATTAGTGGAATAAGTAAAGGGGTTTTAGTTGTAGAAGCAAAATCGAGAAGTGGATCACTTATTACTGCAGACCTTGCATTAGAGCAAAATAGAGAGGTATTTGCCCTTCCTGGACCAATATTTATAGATAGTGCATCAGGAACGAATTATCTTATTCAACAAGGTGCAAAATTAGTACGAAATGCAGAAGATATCCTGGAGGAAATTATAAATTAGCCTTATATTTTTATGTTTTTATTAAACAATTATTGACAAATGGTAGATTGTCACTGTATGGTATATTCATTCTTGATTGACAAAAACAAGAGAAATCAATAAGATTGATGAAGACTTGAATCCACCTCTTAAGGAGGCACTAGCATGTCAGATTACCTCGTAATCGTGGAGTCGCCTTCTAAGGCGAAGACCATTGAGAAATATTTAGGGAAAAAATACAAAGTCGTTGCGTCCATGGGACATGTTCGCGATTTACCTAAAAGCCAAATGGGGATAGAAGTAAAGAATAACTTCACCCCGAAGTATATTACCATTCGTGGTAAAGGTCCCGTTTTAAAAGATTTAAAATCAGCGGCAAAAAAAGCAAAGAAAGTCTATCTCGCGGCCGATCCAGACCGCGAAGGGGAAGCAATTGCTTGGCATTTAGCGAATACGTTAAATGTGGACGTTGAATCAGATTGTCGAGTGGTATTTAATGAGATTACAAAAGATGCAATAAAAGAATCATTTAAACATCCTCGGGCAATTAATATGGATTTAGTAGATGCGCAACAAGCAAGGCGTATACTCGATCGTCTTGTTGGTTACAATATTAGTCCTTTATTATGGAAGAAAGTAAAAAAAGGATTAAGTGCAGGACGTGTACAATCTGTAGCAGTTCGTCTAATTATCGAACGTGAAAAAGAAATTCAAAACTTTGAACCTGAAGAATTCTGGACAATTAAAACAGAATTTGTGAAAGGTAAAGACACATTTGAAGCAAGCTTTTACGGTGTAGATGGTGAAAAAGTTCAATTAACGAACGAAGAACAAGTGAACGAAATAATCGAAAAGATGAAAGATAATGCGTTTTCGGTTGAAAATGTAACGCGAAAAGAGCGAAAGCGTAATCCGGCATTACCGTTTACAACATCTTCCTTGCAACAAGAAGCTGCACGTAAATTAAATATGCGAGCAAAGAAAACAATGATGCTTGCGCAGCAATTGTATGAAGGGATAGATCTTGGAAAGCAAGGGACTGTAGGTCTTATTACGTATATGAGAACCGATTCAACAAGGATCTCAGAAACAGCTCAAACAGAGGCTCGTGCTTATATTACAGACTCGTTTGGTGCGGAATACATAGGGACAGAGAAGAAGAAAGAAACGAAAAAGTCGAATGCACAAGATGCGCATGAGGCGATTCGTCCTACTTCGGTAATGAGAAAGCCAGAGGAACTAAAAAGTTTCTTAGGTCGTGATCAATTACGTTTGTATAAACTGATTTGGGAGCGATTTGTTGCAAGTCAAATGGCATCTGCTATAATGGATACTGTTACAGCGAAACTCATTAATAACAATGTTCAGTTCCGTGCAAGTGGATCGGTTGTAAAGTTTCCAGGATTTATGAAAGTGTATGTAGAGTCGAAAGATGATGGTGCGGAAGAAAAAGATAAAATGTTGCCACTTTTAGAAGTAGGGGAAACTGTATTTTCAAAAGATATAGAACCGAAGCAACATTTCACACAACCTCCGCCGCGTTATACAGAGGCTCGTCTAGTAAGAACACTTGAGGAACTTGGAATTGGGAGACCTTCTACATATGTACCGACACTTGAAACGATTCAAAAACGTGGATACGTTGGTTTAGATAATAAACGCTTCGTTCCGACTGAACTTGGTGGAATAGTAATCGAACTTATTTTAGAGTTTTTCCCGGAAATTATTAACATTGAATTTACTGCCAATATGGAGCAAAGCCTTGATGAAGTAGAAGAAGGAAATGCGAATTGGGTGAAAATTGTTGATGATTTCTACGTAGAATTTGAACCGCGCTTAGAGAAAGCGGAAAAAGAAATGCGTGAAGTGGAAATTAAAGATGAACCAGCTGGGGAAGACTGTGAATTATGTGAGCACCCAATGGTCTTTAAAATGGGTAAATACGGGAAGTTTATGGCATGTTCGAATTTCCCTGATTGTCGTAATACAAAGCCGATTGTGAAAGAAATCGGTGTTACTTGTCCGAAGTGTGATAAAGGACAGATTATTGAACGTCGAAGTAATAAAAAGAAACGTCTTTTCTATGGGTGCGGTACGTATCCAGAGTGTGACTTTGTATCTTGGGATAAGCCAATTGGCCGTAAATGTCCGAAGTGCGAAGGTATGCTTGTAGAGAAGAAGTTGAAAAAAGGCGTGCAAGTACAATGTATTTCGTGTGATTATGAAGAAGAACAACAAATGTGAGCGTAACTGCTCACATTTTTTTCGGGAAGAAAAGGAAAGGTGATATATATGACAACACAAGTAGTAAACGTCATTGGCGCAGGTCTTGCAGGAAGCGAAGCAGCTTATCAAATTGCAAAACGTGGTGTCCAAGTAAGATTATATGAAATGAGACCAGTAAGGCAAACGCCAGCTCATCACACAGATAAATTTGCAGAGCTAGTATGCAGTAACTCGCTTCGCGCAAACACATTAACAAATGCTGTTGGTGTTATTAAAGAAGAGATGCGCCTAATGGACTCTGTTATTATTCGTGCAGCTGATGAGTGCTCTGTACCAGCAGGAGGAGCTTTAGCTGTAGATCGTCATGAATTTGCGGCAAAGGTAACCGAGTATGTGAAAAATCATCCAAACGTAACTGTGATGAATGAAGAAATCACTGAAATTCCAGAAGGACCTACTGTTATCGCGACAGGTCCACTTACGTCTCCTGATCTTGCTGCACAATTAAAAGAATTAACAGGTGAAGATTATTTTTATTTCTATGATGCTGCAGCACCAATTGTTGAGAAAGACAGCATTGATATGAATAAAGTATATTTAAAATCTCGTTATGATAAAGGTGAAGCTGCATATTTAAACTGTCCAATGACAGAAGAAGAATTTGATCGCTTTTATGAAGCATTAATTGCTGCTGAGACAGTGCCTTTAAAAGAATTTGAAAAAGAAATTTTCTTTGAAGGTTGTATGCCAGTAGAAGTTATGGCAAGTAGAGGAAGACAGACGTTAGTATTTGGACCGATGAAACCTGTTGGTTTAGAAGATCCGAAAACAGGAAAAACACCATATGCAGTTGTTCAGCTACGTCAAGATGATGCAGCAGGAACGTTATACAATATTGTAGGCTTCCAAACACATTTAAAGTGGGGGCCACAAAAAGAAGTATTACAGCTAATTCCAGGACTAGAAAACGCAGAAATTGTACGTTATGGTGTAATGCATCGTAATACGTTTATTAATTCGCCTAACTTACTTCGTCCAACATATCAATATAAACAACGCGATGATTTATTCTTCGCCGGTCAAATGACTGGAGTAGAGGGATATGTTGAATCAGCAGCATCAGGATTATTGGCAGGTATTAACGCTGCTCGACTTGTAAAAGGTGAAGAGCCAGTTGTACTACCATCTGTAACGGCAATGGGAAGTATGGCAAATTATATTACAGCGACTAATGCGAAAAACTTCCAACCAATGAATGCAAACTTCGGTCTATTTGCACCGTTAGAGAAGAAAATTAAAAGAAACAAGAGCGAAATGAAGCGTATGCTACACGCGCTTTAGAAACAATTCAAAATTTTGTAAATATTTAGTTAAATTTCTTGCAAAGGCTACTGAGTTGTGATACGATTTAGTAGCCTTTATTGAGGTGAGTTATGTGAATGTGAAGAAATTGTTACAATTATTCGTAGGATATTTACAAATTGAAAGAAATTATTCAAAATATACAATTGCAAGTTATCAAAATGATTTAGAACATTTTGTGCAATTTATGGAGCGAGAAGGCATATCCTCTTTTTTAGATGTTACATACGCGGATGTGCGTTTATACTTAACGACGTTGCACGATGAAAAGTTAGCCCGTAAATCTGTCGCAAGAAAAGTATCAAGCTTACGAAGTTTATATCGTTTTTTGATGCGAGAAGGTTATCAAAAAGATAATCCGTTTGCACTTGCGTCACTCCCCAAAAAAGAATTGTCAATCCCAAAGTTTTTATATGCTGAAGAATTAGAGGAATTATTTGAAGTTTCTGACGCGGAAACACCATTAGGTCAAAGGAATCAAGCATTATTAGAGTTGATGTATGCGACTGGTATCCGTGTGAGTGAATGTGTCAATTTACAACTTACCGATATTGACTTTGCGGTGGGAACAGTTTTAGTAATGGGAAAAGGAAAAAAACAAAGGTATATTCCGTTCGGAAGCTATGCGCAAGATTCTTTAGTTACTTATATAGAGAATGGGAGAAAACAGTTAGTTAATAAGACTGATGAAGACTCTCATATGGTATTTTTAAATGCGAAAGGTACGCCGCTAACAAGTCGTGGAGTTCGTTATGTTTTAAACGAACTCATTAAAAAGGCTTCGCTGACAATGCGGATAAGTCCCCATATGTTAAGGCATACATTTGCTACACATATGTTAGATGAAGGGGCGGATTTACGTACTGTCCAGGAGCTATTAGGCCATGAGAATTTGTCGACGACACAAATTTATACGCATGTCTCTAAAGAAAGATTGCGTTCTGTTTACATGAAGCATCACCCAAGGGCATAAATTGCTTTAAGAGCTATAAAAACATATAAAGGAGTTTTTTCTATGGGAAATTTCCACGCTACAACGATATTTGCAGTTCATCATAATGGAGAATGTGCAATGGCTGGAGATGGTCAAGTGACGATGGGAAATGCTGTTGTAATGAAGCATACAGCTCGCAAAGTCCGCAAACTTTTCCAAGGGAAAGTTTTAGCTGGTTTTGCAGGTTCAGTTGCAGATGCATTTACTCTTTTTGAAATGTTTGAAGGGAAATTAGAAGAGTACAATGGCAATTTGCAGCGTGCTGCAGTTGAGATGGCAAAACAATGGCGTGGCGACAAAATGTTACGTCAGCTGGAAGCGATGCTCATTGTCATGGATAAAACAACTATGCTTCTTGTTTCAGGTACAGGAGAAGTGATTGAACCGGATGATGGTATTTTAGCAATTGGATCTGGCGGGAATTATGCGCTTTCTGCAGGTCGTGCTTTAAAGCAATATGCAAGTGAACATTTAACAGCGAAGGAAATTGCGAAAGCGAGTTTAGACATTGCTGGCGATATTTGTGTTTATACGAACCACAATATAATTGTGGAAGAATTGTAGAATCGTAAGGGAGGCATTTTATATGCATTTACATTTTACTCCGCGTCAAATTGTGGAAAAATTAGATCAATACATTATCGGTCAAAAAGATGCGAAGAAAGCGGTTGCTGTAGCTTTAAGAAATCGATATCGTCGAAGTAAATTAGCTGAAAATCTACGTGATGAAATTGCGCCTAAAAATATTTTAATGATTGGACCGACAGGTGTTGGTAAAACAGAGGTAGCACGACGAATGGCGAAACTCGTTGGAGCACCTTTTATTAAGGTTGAAGCTACGAAATTTACAGAAGTTGGATATGTGGGTAGAGATGTAGAATCGATGGTACGTGACCTTGTGGAAACGTCAGTTCGTATCGTGAAAGAAGAAATGGTAATTAAAGTGCAAGACAAAGCAGAAGAACAAGCGAACCAACGTCTTGTTGAAATTTTAGTGCCGAGTCCGGAGAAACAATCTGGATTTAAAAATCCATTAGAAATGCTATTTGGCGGTGCTCAAAGTTCGAATCAAACATCTGATGCACAGGAAGATGTTGAAATCGAAAAGAAACGTCAAGACGTGGAAAGAAAGCTTGCTGCAGGACTTCTTGAAGATGAAATTGTATCGATTGAAGTGACTGAGCAACAGTCTTCCATGTTCGATATGTTACAAGGAACTGGCATGGAACAAATGGGAATGAATTTCCAAGATGCATTAGGAAGTTTTATGCCGAAAAAAACAAAAAACGTAAACTTTCTGTAAAAGAAGCAAGAAAACTCTTGACAAATGAGGAAGCACAGCGCTTAATTGATATGGATGAAGTTACACAAGAGGCTGTTTATCGTGCTGAACAGCTCGGGATTATTTTTATCGATGAAATTGACAAAATTGCTGGTAAGCAGTCGAATAGCGTAGATGTATCACGCGAAGGTGTGCAACGTGACATTTTACCAATTGTAGAAGGATCGAATGTTGCGACAAAATACGGATCAGTAAAAACGGATTATATTTTATTCGTTGCAGCTGGAGCGTTTCATATGTCTAAACCGTCGGATTTAATTCCGGAATTGCAAGGGAGATTTCCGATTCGAGTAGAATTAACAAAATTATCGACAGATGATTTTGTTAAAATATTAATCGAGCCTGACAATGCGTTAATTAAACAATATATGGCTTTATTAGCGACTGAAGGTATAGAAATTGAATTTTCAGACGAAGCTATTCGTAAGATTGCTGAGATTGCTTATCAAGTTAATCAGGATACAGATAATATTGGAGCAAGAAGACTTCATACGATTATGGAGAAGCTCCTTGAAGATTTATCGTTTGAAGCATCTGAAATTACGTTAGAGAAAATAACGATAACACCTCAATACGTTGAGGAGAAATTAGCAACGATTGCTAAAAATAAAGATGTGAGCCAGTTTATTTTGTAATTGTGTCATCAGGTGACTCGCCCTAGTTTCCAAGTGATGAAAAAATATGTGAGTAATATGTAGGAGGAACTTTTGAAATGGAATTATTAGCAAAAACAAGAAAATTAAATGCGTTATTACAGAGCGCAGCAGGAAAGCCTGTAAACTTTAGAGAAATGTCTGACACAATGTGTGAAGTAATCGAAGCGAACGTATTCGTAGTAAGCCGTCGTGGTAAATTACTAGGTTATGCAATTCACCAACAAATTGAGAATGAGCGTATGAAACAAATGCTTGCAGAGCGTCAATTCCCGGAAGAATACACACAAAGCTTATTCAACATTACAGAAACATCTTCTAACTTAGATGTAAACAGTGCTTACACAGCATTCCCAGTAGAAAATAGAGAATTATTCGGTCAAGGTTTAACTACAATCGTACCAATCGTTGGTGGCGGTGAGCGTCTAGGCACATTAGTGTTAGCTCGTCTTGGTCAAGAGTTCTTAGACGATGATTTAATCCTTGCTGAATACAGTTCAACTGTAGTAGGTATGGAAATCTTACGTGAAAAAGCAGAAGAAATCGAAGAGGAAGCACGTAGTAAAGCTGTTGTTCAAATGGCGATTAGCTCATTATCTTACAGTGAGTTAGAAGCAATCGAGCATATCTTCGAAGAATTAAATGGAACAGAAGGTTTACTTGTTGCAAGTAAAATTGCTGATCGTGTAGGAATTACTCGTTCTGTAATCGTAAATGCACTACGTAAATTAGAAAGTGCTGGTGTTATTGAGTCTCGTTCTTTAGGTATGAAAGGAACATACATTAAAGTACTAAACGACAAGTTTCTACAGGAACTTGCTAAATTAAAAACAAACTAATTTATATAAAAACTCTCCTCGGCTGAGGAGAGTTTTTTTGTTTTTTAAGAGAATGATTTTGCTTACGTAAGGCGTCATGACAACGTCCATTAGAAAACTATTAATTAGCCTTCACCTCCTTGCTTAAAGGAAGTGGAGGTTGGGAATACTAGAATTTGAGCGTGAAAAAAAGAAAGTTTTACATTGTTCGCATTTTCGACTTGATTGTAATATTTCAGTATGATATAGTAAGCAGTGGTGTCAGTACAAAGTACACACGTTTACTGATTTAAGTGTTGGTGCTACGTTTGTAGTTTCGCTTAGAGATGAAGTAAACGGAGGATATCAAAAACCATTTAGGAGGAACTAAATTATGTCAGTAATTTCTATGAAGCAATTGCTTGAAGCTGGTGTTCATTTCGGACATCAAACTCGTCGTTGGAACCCAAAAATGAAGCGTTACATTTTCACAGAGCGTAACGGTATCTACATCATCGACTTACAAAAAACTGTGAAAAAAGTTGAGGAAGCTTACAGAACGATGCGCGACATCGCTGCTGAAGGTGGAGACATTTTATTCGTAGGTACTAAAAAACAAGCACAAGAAGCTATTAAAGAAGAAGCAACTCGTGCTGGTATGTACTTCGTTAACCAACGTTGGTTAGGTGGAACTTTAACAAACTTCCAAACAATCCAAAAGCGTATCAAGCGCCTTAAAGACATCGAAAGAATGCAAGAAGATGGTACTTTCGAAGTACTTCCTAAGAAAGAAGTTGTTCAACTTAAAAAAGAGTTAGAGCGTCTTGAGAAATTCTTAGGCGGTATTAAAGATATGAAAGGTCTTCCAAGTGCATTATTCGTAGTAGACCCTCGTAAAGAGCGTATTGCAGTTGCTGAAGCACGCAAATTACACATTCCAATCATCGGTATCGTTGATACAAACTGTGATCCAGACGAAATCGATCACGTTATCCCAGCAAACGATGATGCAATTCGTGCTGTAAAACTTCTTACATCTAAAATGGCAGACGCGATCCTTGAAGCAAAACAAGGTGAAGAAACTGTTACTGCGTAACAAATTTGGAAAGGTGATAAGGGGTTCGGCCTTTTATCACCTTTTTTAAGGTATAAACACCTTTTTTAAAAAGGTATAAATACATATTTTTAGGAGGATGAAAAATATGGCAATCACTGCACAAATGGTAAAAGAACTTCGTGAAAAAACAGGCGCAGGTATGATGGACTGCAAAAAAGCTTTAACTGAAACAAATGGCGACATGGAGAAGGCAATTGACTTCTTACGTGAAAAGGGTATTGCAAAAGCTGCTAAAAAAGCAGACCGCATTGCTGCTGAAGGTTTAACTTTCATCGAAACAAACGGTAACGACGGTTTAATCTTAGAATTAAACTCTGAAACTGATTTCGTTGCGAAAAACGAAGGTTTCCAAGCTTTAATTAAAGAATTAGCTGCTCACTTATTAACTAACAAACCAGCTAATGTTGAAGAAGCTATGGCTCAAACAATTGAAGGCGGTAAAACAGTAGAAGAGCACATCAACGAAGCAATCGCTAAAATTGGTGAAAAACTTACACTTCGTCGTTTCGAAATCGTATCAAAAACTGATGCTGATGCATTCGGCGCTTACCTACACATGGGTGGACGTATTGGTGTATTAACAGTTCTTGAAGGTTCTACTGACGAAGCTGCTGCTAAAGATGTAGCAATGCACATCGCAGCAGTTAACCCAAAATACATCGACCGCGATGCTGTAACTGCTGAAGAAGTTGAGCATGAGCGTCAAGTATTAACACAACAAGCTTTAAACGAAGGCAAGCCTGAAAAAATCGTTGCAAAAATGGTTGAAGGCCGTCTAGGCAAATTCTTCGAAGAGATTTGCTTACTGGACCAAGCATTCGTTAAAAACCCTGATATGAAAGTTCGTCAGTTCGTTGAGTCTAAAGGCGGAACATTAAAAGGATTCGTTCGCTACGCTGTTGGTGAAGGTATCGAAAAACGCGAAGACAACTTTGCTGAAGAAGTAATGAACCAAGTAAAAGGTAACAACTAATACAGATTAGGGAACACATTGTGTTCCCTTTTTTAAAATAAAGATGTAAGCAATTGGAGGTTCATTATGAGTAAACCGAAATATAATCGTGTCGTTTTAAAGCTGAGCGGAGAAGCTTTAGCTGGCGAGCAAGGATTTGGAATTAACCCAGCTGTTATTAAGTCAGTTGCGGAACAAGTGAAAGAAATTGCAGAACTTGATGTAGAGGTTGCTGTTGTTGTTGGTGGCGGTAACATTTGGCGTGGGAAAATTGGAAGCGAAATGGGTATGGATCGTGCAGGAGCAGATTACATGGGCATGTTAGCAACAGTTATGAATTCACTAGCTCTTCAAGATAGTTTAGAGAATATTGGAATTCAAACTCGCGTTCAAACTTCAATTGAAATGCGTCAAGTGGCAGAGCCTTACATTCGACGTAAAGCAATTCGTCACTTAGAGAAAAAACGTGTTGTTATCTTTGCCGCAGGTACTGGTAACCCATACTTCTCTACAGATACGACAGCAGCATTACGTGCAGCGGAAATCGAAGCGGACGTTATTTTAATGGCAAAAAATAATGTAGATGGCGTATATAGTGCAGATCCATCTATTGATCCAACTGCTACGAAGTACGAAACACTTACTTACTTAGATGTATTAAAAGAAGGTTTAGGTGTAATGGATTCTACAGCTTCTTCTTTATGTATGGACAATGATATTCCATTAATTGTATTCTCAGTTATGGAAAAAGGTAACATTAAACGTGCCGTTTTAGGCGAAAATATTGGAACAGTTGTAAGGGGGAAATAAATATGGGACAACAAGTATTGAAGTCTTCAAATGAAAAAATGGAAAAAGCAGTTGCTGCTTATTCTCGTGAATTAGCAACAGTTCGCGCTGGTCGTGCAAGCTCGTCTGTATTAGATAAGGTACAAGTTGATTACTACGGTGCACCAACACCAGTTGTGCAATTAGCGAACATTACAGTTCCAGAAGCACGTTTGCTTGTAATTCAACCTTATGATAAAACTTCTATCGGTGATATTGAAAAAGCAATTTTAAAAGCAGATTTAGGATTAAACCCTTCTAATGACGGAACTGTAATTCGTATTGCATTCCCTGCATTAACAGAAGAGCGTCGTCGTGATCTTGTAAAAGTTGTGAAAAAATATGCTGAAGAAGCAAAAGTTGCGGTTCGTAACGTACGTCGTGACGGTAACGATGATCTTAAGAAGCTTGAAAAAGCTGGCGATATTACGGAAGATGATTTAAGAGGATATACTGAAGATATCCAAAAAGAAACAGATAAATATATTGCAAAAGTTGACGAAATCGCAAAAAACAAAGAAAAAGAAATCATGGAAGTGTAATAGCGATAACTTCGCAAATATGACCCTCTTCTTAAGGGGGTCTTTTTACACTTTTAGGCATACGTCTGCTTGCTGGAGGGTATGAATGATGTTTAAAAACTTTCCTTTTTTAAAAAGTAAAAGGACGCATCGTTTGATCATCTCGTTGAAGAAGTGAAAAAAGGATATATACCAGAACATATTGCCATCATTATGGATGGCAATGGAAGATGGGCAAAGAGGAGAGCTATGCCTCGTATTGCGGGACATCATGAAGGCATGCAAGTTGTAAAGAAAATTACAAAATTTGCAAGTAAGCTTAATGTGAAAGTGTTAACTCTTTATGCTTTTTCAACTGAGAACTGGAAAAGACCGAAAAAGGAAGTTGACTATTTAATGAGGCTTCCAGAAGAATTTTTAGGTACATTTTTACCAGAATTGATTGAAGAAAACGTACAAGTCCGAGTAATAGGGCAAAAAGATCGTCTTCCTACGCATACACGCAGAGCGATGGAAAAAGCCATGGAAGATACGCAAGAGAATACGGGATTAATTCTTAATTTCGCGTTAAACTATGGAAGTCGAGATGAAATCGTTTCTGCTGTGCAACATATGATGAAAGATAGTGAGGAAGGAAAAATTCGTGCTGAAGAGATAAGTGAAGAAATGATTTCTTCCTACTTAATGACGAGTTCTTTACCTGATCCAGAGTTGTTAATTCGTACAAGCGGAGAGCTACGTATTAGTAATTTCATGTTATGGCAAATTGCATATTCGGAATTTTGGTTTACGGATGTGTATTGGCCAGACTTTACGGAAGAACATTTGCTTAATGCGATTACAGACTTTCAACATAGAGGGCGCAGATTCGGAGGCGTGTAGAAAGAGAGGGTTTGGTAGTGAAACAGAGAATTATTACTGGAGTGGTTGCTGCCGCGCTATTCATTCCCATCGTAATTTACGGTGGCGTGCCTTTTACGGTTTTAGTGTATGCACTTGCTTCTATAGGTTTATATGAATTAATTCGTATGAACAAGCTTACGCTTATTTCGGTACCAACAGTTTTAGCTGCGGTATTATTATGGATTATTTTAGTTCCAAGTAGTGCATCAGAACTGTTTAGGTGGATTGGATTAGGTAAATTAGAAATTACGTTTGTGATTGTTTTATTACTTTTATCATATACAGTCCTTTCTAAGAATACATTTACTTTTGATAATGCTTCATTTTTACTTATGGCAACGACATATGTTGCAATGGGATTCTTATATTTAAATGAAACGAGAATATTAGGAATTAAATATGTGTTTTGCGCATTATTTGTTATATGGGCTACTGATTCAGGCGCATATTTCGTAGGAAAAGCATTAGGAAAAAGAAAGTTGTGGCCAGAAATTAGTCCAAATAAAACAATTGAAGGTTCATTAGGCGGTATTGTTTGTGGAGTTGTTGTTGCACTTGTTTACAATATGTTCTTCCCAGTTGAAGCAAATGTAGGGATTTTAATTGTGCTGACGATTATCATTTCTATTTTTGGACAAATTGGTGATTTAGTACAGTCTGCATTTAAACGTCATTATGGCGTAAAGGATTCAGGTACAATTTTACCTGGACATGGTGGTATATTAGATCGAACAGATAGTTGGTTATTTGTGTTACCAATTCTCTACTTCTTATTACAATACAATTAATAAATGAACGAGGGGTTGGAGTCATGAAAAATATTAGTTTATTAGGTGCAAGCGGATCAATTGGTACACAAACTTTAGATGTGTTACGCTCGCACCCAGACCAATTCCGTCTCGTTGCTTTTTCTGTAGGGAAAAATATTGACTACGCAGTAAAAGTAATTCAAGAATTTTCTCCGCAAATTGTTTCTGTGCAAAGAGCAGAAGATGTTATAAAATTACAAGCTGTTTCTGGTAATACAAAAATTGTATATGGTAGTGAAGGTCTTTTAGAAGTAGCATTACATCCAGATGCGGAGATTTTAGTAAATGCCGTTGTAGGTAGCGTAGGGTTGTTACCAACACTTCGTGCAATTGAGGCGAAAAAACAATTGGAATTGCAAATAAAGAAACGTTAGTAACTGCAGGGCATCTAGTAATGGAAGCGGCACGAAAACATAATGTTTCGTTACTTCCAGTAGATAGTGAACATTCAGCTATTTTTCAATGCTTGAATGGTGAAAATGAAAAAAGAATTTCTCGACTCATTATAACGGCTTCTGGCGGAAGTTTCCGTGATAAAACGAGAGATGAATTGCATCATGTGACCGTAGAAGATGCGCTTCGACATCCAAACTGGTCAATGGGTTCGAAAATTACAATTGATTCTGCTACAATGATGAATAAGGGACTAGAAGTAATTGAAGCACATTGGCTTTTTGGTATCCCTTATGAGCAAATTGATGTTGTTTTACATAAAGAAAGTATTATTCATTCTATGGTTGAATTTGAAGATCGTAGTGTAATGGCACAGCTTGGCTCACCTGATATGCGAGTACCAATTCAATACGCGCTTACATATCCTGATAGATTACCTCTTTCAGACACAAAACAGTTAAACTTATGGGAAATGGGAACATTGCATTTTGAAAAAATGAACCAAGAACGTTTCCGTTGTCTACGTTTTGCGTATGAAGCTGGGAAAACAGGTGGAAGTATGCCAGCTGTAATGAACGCTGCAAATGAAGTAGCTGTTGAAGCTTTTTTACAAAAGAGAATTGGTTTCTTAACAGTGGAAGACCTCATTGAAAAAGCAATGAACCATCACAATGTCATTGCACGTCCGAGCTTAGAGGAAATTCTGGAAATTGATGCAGCCACAAGACGGTTTGTGATGGAACAAATTTAGCAAAGGTGGTTATGGAATTGAATACAGCGATTGCCTTTATATTAATTTTCGGTGCACTCGTATTTTTCCATGAGCTAGGGCATCTATATTTCGCAAAAAGAGCGGGTATTTTATGCCGCGAGTTTGCGATTGGTTTTGGTCCAAAAATATTCTCATTTGAAAAGAATGAAACGGTGTATACGATTCGATTACTGCCCCTTGGTGGCTATGTAAGAATGGCTGGCGAGGATGCGGACACAGTTGAATTAAAGCCAGGGAAAAAGGTTGGCCTTGTGCTAAATGAAAAAGACGAAGCTGTGAAATTAGTTTTTGATGGATATGAAAAATATCCAAATGTTCGTGTTATTGAAGTCGAACAAGCTGATTTGGAGCATAATCTTACAATTTCGGGATATGAAGAGTACGAGGAAGAGCTGCAAACATTCCGAGTGAATGAAAAAGCTCGTATCATATCTGCGGGAGAAGAAATCCAAATCGCTCCGTTTAACAGACAGTTTGGCTCTAAAAAATTGGGTCAACGCGCGTTAACAATTTTTGCAGGTCCTGCAATGAACTTTATTCTAGCATTTGTTATTTTTGTGATTCTTGGATTTGTACAAGGGGTTCCCGTTGATAAACCAATGGTCGGAAAAGTAATGGATAATAGTGCAGCACAGCAAGCTGGATTAAAAGAAAATGATACAATTCAAGCTATTGATGGGAAAAACACAAGTGCATGGAAAGATGTTGTTAACATTGTACGTGAAAACCCGAATAAAGAAATTACGTTACAAGTAAAGCGTGATAGTGAACAGATTAATGTGAAAGTAACGCCAACGGTTGATAAAGAAGGAAAAGAAGAAGTTGGTAGAATTGGTGTTTACTCTCCTGTAGAGAAAACAGTGATGGGTTCTATTAAATCAGGTTTTGAACAAACGTACGAATGGACGAAACTAATTTTTGATTCTCTTGTGAAATTAGTAACTGGTCAATTTTCTATTAATGAGTTGTCAGGTCCAGTAGGAATTTATAATCTAACAGATCAAGTTGTAGATTATGGATTTACGCGTGTACTAAGTTTAGCGGCAGTTTTAAGTATTAACCTTGGTTTATTTAATTTATTACCAGTTCCAGCTTTAGACGGTGGACGTTTGTTCTTCTTCTTAATTGAGGCATTAAGAGGGAAACCGATTGATCGTCAAAAAGAAGGAATGGTTCACTTTATTGGATTTGCATTATTAATGTTGCTTATGTTAGTTGTAACATGGAATGACATCCGTAAGTTTTTCTTGTAAAATAAGAAGAAGTTTATAATGAAATAGAGCTCGTACAATAAAATCCCTCACCTAACTCGAGGTGAGGGGTTTTGTTGCGTGTAAGAGTAAAATGAAGAGGTGCGAATAAATGAAACAAAGTATGGTATTCAGTCCTACATTACGTGAAGTTCCAGCTGATGCTGAAATTAAAAGTCATCAATTATTACTTCGCGCAGGGTTTATGCGTCAAAATGCTTCTGGTATTTATAGTTTTCTACCATTTGGTTTAAAAGTATTACACAAAGTAGAACGTATTGTTCGTGAAGAAATGGAGCGTGCAGGAGCTGTAGAATTATTAATGCCAGCTATGCAAGCTGCGGAATTATGGCAAGAGTCAGGGCGTTGGTATTCTTACGGATCTGAATTAATGCGTATGAAAGATCGTAACGCTCGTGAATTTGCATTAGGAGCTACACACGAAGAAGTAATTACTGATCTTGTACGTGATGAAGTGAAATCATATAAAAAATTACCGTTAACATTATACCAAATCCAAACAAAGTTTCGTGACGAACAAAGACCTCGTTTTGGTCTATTACGTGGAAGAGAGTTTCTAATGAAAGATGCATATTCTTTCCATGCTACGCAAGAGAGCTTAGATGAAGTGTATGATCGCTTATACAATGCATACTCTAACATTTTTGCTCGTTGTGGCTTGAACTTCCGTGCTGTTATTGCTGACTCGGGAGCAATGGGTGGAAAAGATACACATGAATTTATGGTATTATCTGATGTAGGTGAAGATACAATTGCGTATTCTGATACATCTAATTATGCGGCAAATATTGAAATGGCTCCTGTTGTTGCTACGTATACGAAAAGTGATGATGCTGAACAAGCACTTGAAAAGGTAGCAACACCGGATCAAAAGGCTATTGAAGAAGTATCTGCATTCTTAAATATTGCAGCGGAAAAATGCATTAAATCTATGGTGTTTAAAGTAGATGAGAAACTAGTAGTTGTACTTGTTCGTGGCGATCATGAAGTCAATGATGTAAAAGTGAAGAATCTATACGGAGCTTCAGTCGTTGAGCTTGCTTCGCATGAAGAAGTAAAAGAGTTATTAAACTGTGAAGTTGGTTCTTTAGGACCGATTGGTGTAACAGGTGATATCGAAATTATTGCTGACCATGCTGTAGCAACAATTGTCAACGGATGTTCAGGAGCGAACGAAGAAGGATTCCATTATGTAAATGTAAATCCAGAACGTGACTTTAAAGTAAGTCAATATACAGATTTACGCTTCATTCAAGAAGGAGACCAATCTCCAGACGGAAACGGAACAATTCTTTTCGCACGCGGAATTGAAGTAGGTCACGTATTCAAATTAGGAACTCGTTATAGCGAAGCAATGAATGCAACATTCCTAGATGAAAACGGGAAAACACAACCACTTATTATGGGTTGTTACGGTATCGGTGTATCTCGTACAGTGGCAGCAATTGCAGAGCAGTTTAATGATGAGAGCGGTTTAGTTTGGCCTAAAGCTGTCGCACCGTTCCATGTGCATGTAATTCCAGTAAACATGAAATCTGATGCACAACGTGAAATGGGTGAAAACATCTACAACTCATTACAAGAGCAAGGGTACGAAGTGTTATTAGATGATCGTGCAGAACGTGCAGGTGTTAAATTTGCTGATGCAGATTTATTCGGCCTTCCAGTTCGTGTTACAGTTGGTAAAAAAGCGGATGAAGGTATTGTAGAAGTGAAAGTACGTGCTACAGGCGAGTCTGTAGAAGTGAAAGTAGAAGAACTTCAAACATATATTGCTAATATTTTAAAATAAGAAGAGGTACCTCGTTATGAGGTACCTTCTCTTTCTTTGTAAACGTATTTCGTAAAAGAAGAAGGGAGAAATCTTTCTTTGTAGTACGATTCAATTTATAATAGCAAATGGAAGGAGAGTGCATATGTCATTAACAAATGAACAACAAGAGCGATTTCAAATTTTGCTCCAGCAGTTGCAAATACCAGAAGACCTTATAAATCAATATTTACATGGCGGTGGTATTGAAAAGCTAGTTATCGATAAAGCAAATAAAAGTTGGCATTTTGATTTACAAGTGCCACGTATTTTGCCAACAGAATTATATGAATTGCTAGAAACAAAGCTTAAGCAATCATTTTCTCATATTGCAACAACAACATTTGCATTAGAAACAGAGAATAAACAATTTACAGAAGAAGAAGTGAGGGCGTATTGGCCACTTTGTACGGAACGAATTACATTTTCACCTATGTTTGCGTACTTAAAAAAACAACTTCCGCAAGTGAATGGCGTGAAGTTGCTAATAAATGTGAATAATGAGCTAGAATCTACTGCTCTAAAGAAAAACGTTGCGAAACCAGTAGGTGAACAATATGAAGCTTTTGGATTTCCACGTTTTCAGTTAGACACACATATAAAACAAAATGTAGAAGAAATGCAAAAGTTCCGTGAGCAAACGCAGCAAGAAGACCGCGAGCGTGTTATACAAGCTATGGAAGAAATGGCGAAGAAGCAAGCTGAAGAAAGCAGCGTTGTGCATGAAGGACCGATTACACTCGGGTATCTTATTAAGCCAGATGAAGAGATTACACCGATGCGAGAAATTCAAGATGAAGAAAGAAGAAAAACGGTTCAAGGATATGTCTTTCACGTAGAAACGAAAGAACTTCGTAGTGGACGTACGTTATTAACTTTAAAAATAACGGATTATACAGATTCTATTATGATCAAAATGTTCTCACGTGACAAAGAAGATATTCCAATGCTGCAATCCTTGAAAAAAGGAATGTGGGTGAAGGCACGCGGTTCTGTCCAAAACGATACATTCGTTCGGGATTTAGTAATGATTGCAAATGATATTAATGAAATAACAGGACCGTCTCGTAAAGATAAAGCGCCAGAAGGTGAAAAACGTGTAGAGCTGCACCTTCACACGCCAATGAGTCAAATGGATGCTGTTACTCCTGTTTCTAGGCTTGTTGCCCAAGCTGGTAAATGGGGGCATGAGGCTATTGCGGTTACAGACCATGCTGTTGCTCAGTCTTTCCCAGAAGCATATTCTGCGGGTAAAAAGGCTGGGGTTAAAGTTATATACGGTGTGGAGGCAAATTTAGTTAATGATGGTGTACCAATAGCATATAACGAAGCACATCGTTTACTTGCAGAGGAAACATATGTTGTTTTCGACGTTGAGACGACAGGTTTATCAGCTGTATACGATACAGTAATTGAGTTAGCTGCCGTAAAGATAAAAGGCGGCGAAATCATTGATCGCTTTGAATCTTTCGCAAATCCACATCAACCATTATCTGCAACAATTATTGAATTAACAGGTATTACAGATGATATGTTAACTGATGCTCCAGAAGTGGACGAAGTGTTCAAAAAGTTTGAGGAATGGATGGGTGACCATACACTTGTTGCCCATAACGCAAGCTTTGATATGGGCTTTATTAACGTAGGTTTTAAAAAGGCCGGGCTAGAAAAAACGAAAAACCCAGTTATTGATACGTTAGAACTTGCACGGTTCTTATTCCCAGAAATGAAAAATCATCGATTAAATACAATGTGTAAAAAGCTTGATATTGAATTAACGCAACATCACCGTGCGATTTATGATACAGAAGCAACGGGATATTTACTTGTGAAAATGTTAAAAGATGTGATTGAAAAGGGATTTGAATATCATGATCAACTAAACGATAGTATGGGGCAAGGGGATGCATATAAACGTGGGCGTCCAAGTCATATGACATTACTTGCCACATCAGACGTTGGATTAAAAAATTTATATAAACTTGTTTCATATTCTCATCTGAATTACTTTTACCGTGTACCACGAGTGCCAAGGTCTCTATTAAAAAAATATCGTGAAGGCATTATAGTAGGAACGGCTTGTGATAAAGGTGAAGTGTTTGAAGCGATGATGCAAAAAGCACCTGAAGAAGTAGAAGAAATTGCACAGTTTTATGACTATATTGAGGTTATGCCTCCAGAGGTGTTACGTCATTTAGTAGAACGTGAACTCGTTAGAGATGAAGGTCAATTAAAAACAATTATTTCTAATTTAGTTAAACTAGGCGAGACGTTAGATAAACCAGTTGTTGCTACAGGGAACGTGCATTATTTAGAGCCAGAGGATGCAATGTATCGTAAAATTTTAGTAAGTTCGCAGGGCGGAGCAAATCCGTTAAATCGACATTCTTTACCGCCTGTACATTTCCGTACAACAGATGAGATGTTAGAGTGTTTTTCATTTTTAGGTGAAGACAAAGCGAAAGAGATTGTAGTAACGAATACACAAAAGGTTGCGTCATTAATTGGTGATGTTCATCCAGTAAAAGATGATCTATACACACCGAAAATTGAGGGTGCCGATGATGAAACGCGTGATATGAGTTATAAAATGGCACGTAGCATTTATGGGGAAGAGCTACCAGAAATTGTAGAGGCTCGTTTAGAAAAAGAATTGAAAAGTATTATTGGACATGGATTCGCCGTTATTTATTTAATTTCACATAAGCTTGTGAAAAAATCGTTAGTAGACGGATATTTAGTAGGTTCGCGTGGATCGGTAGGGTCATCATTTGTTGCAACAATGATGGAAATTACAGAAGTAAATCCATTACCACCGCATTACGTATGTCCAAAGTGTAAGCAATCAGAATTCTTTAATGACGGTTCTGTAGGTTCTGGTTTTGATTTACCAGATAAAGAATGTCCAACGTGTAATGTGTCATACGTAAAAGATGGACATGATATTCCGTTCGAAACGTTCCTTGGATTTAAAGGAGATAAGGTGCCCGATATCGATTTGAACTTCTCCGGGGAATATCAACCACGTGCCCATAACTATACGAAAATACTGTTCGGTGAAGATTATGTATACCGTGCGGGAACGATAGGTACAGTTGCGGAAAAAACCGCTTATGGGTATGTAAAAGGATATGCGAATGATCATAATTTAACGATTCGAAATGCAGAGATAGATCGGTTAGTTGCAGGTTGTACAGGGGTAAAACGTACAACTGGACAGCATCCAGGCGGTATTATTGTAGTACCAGATTACATGGACATCTTTGATTTCTCACCAATACAGTTTCCGGCGGATTCAATAGGGGCTGAGTGGAGAACAACGCACTTTGATTTCCACTCGATTCATGATAATTTATTAAAACTTGATATACTTGGACACGATGATCCGACCGTTATTCGTATGTTACAAGATTTAAGTGGTATTGATCCAAAAACAATACCAACGGATGATCCAGAAGTGATGAAAATTTTCTCAGGTCCAGAATCGTTAGGCGTAACAGAAGAACAAATCAACTGTAAAACAGGTACACTTGGTATACCAGAGTTTGGTACGAAATTCGTAAGACAAATGTTAGAAGAGACAAAACCAACGACATTCTCAGAGTTAGTCCAAATCTCTGGACTATCACATGGTACTGACGTATGGCTCGGTAATGCAAACGAGTTAATTTATAATGGTACATGTACACTGAGTGAGGTTATTGGTTGTCGTGATGACATCATGGTATATTTAATTTATCAAGGTTTAGATCCATCATTAGCCTTCAAAATCATGGAGTCAGTTCGTAAAGGTAAAGGTGTACCGGAAGAATGGGAAGAGGACATGAAAAATAATAATGTACCAGGTTGGTATATTGATTCATGTAAGAAGATTAAATACATGTTCCCTAAAGCCCATGCGGCTGCTTACGTACTTATGGCTGTACGTATCGCGTACTTTAAAGTGCATTTTGCACTTTTATTCTATGCGGCATATTTTACAGTTCGTGCAGATGATTTTGATGTAGAAGCCATGGCGAAAGGTTCAGCATCCATACGCGTAAAAATTGACGAAATTGCTCAAAAAGGGTTGGATGCAGCGCCGAAAGAGAAGAGTTTATTAACTGTACTAGAAATGACACTTGAAATGTGTGAGCGTGGATACTCATTCCAAAAGGTTGATTTATACCGCTCACATGCAACAGAATTTATTATTGATGGAGACTCATTAATTCCTCCATTTAATGCAGTGCCTGGTCTTGGTACAAACGCAGCTTTAAGTATTGTAGAAGCACGTAAAAATGGAGACTTCCTATCAAAAGAAGACTTACAGCAGCGCAGTAAGGTTTCAAAAACAATTATTGAGTATTTAGATAGTCAAGGTTGTCTAGGAGATTTACCGGATCAAAACCAATTATCACTGTTCTAACAGGTAGGAAAAGTCTTTGCAAATCAATATTTGCTATGGTATACTATAAACCGAGATAACCATGTCATGTATATTTTGTGAAAAAGAGAGTGGGGAAACCCACTCTTTCGTGTTACTATCTACATTTTATCTATGTGGATAGTAAAGATATTTCTGTCGTATATACATATTTTGTTACAAGTTTTACTTCTTAAATTTGGTAATACTAAGACAGATATTCCCTGCTTAACAGCAGGGGCTTTTGTTAGCTAACGAGAAAGAATAAGATAGACCGTCTTAATGAACGGGATCTTTTCTTGTAAATGGTACATGGCGGCAGGAAGGAGGCTGTTTATGGATAAGAAAGTCACAGAAGTTGTAGAAGCATTTGCGCAGCCGATCGTTGAAGAGTTAAATCTTGAACTTGTAGATGTGGAGTATGTGCAAGAAGGACAAGACTGGTTCTTACGCGTATTCATCGATTCTGAAAAGGGAGTCGACATTGAAGAATGCGGTGCGGTAAGTGAACGTTTAAGCGAAGCTTTAGATAAAGAGGATCCAATTCCTCATCTTTACTTTTTGGATGTATCATCTCCTGGAGCGGAACGCCCATTAAAGAAAGAGAAAGACTTCCAGCAAGCGGTAGGGAAACAAGTGGCAATTAAAACATATGAGCCGATTGATGGTGAAAAGATGTTTGAAGGAAAGCTACTTTCCTACGACGGTACTACAATTACACTACTATTAACAATTAAAACACGTAAAAAAGAAATCCAAATTCCAATGGATAAAGTTGCCAATGCGCGACTTGCTGTTACGTTTTAGTAAGAAGGGGGATCTTCATGAGCACTGAGTTGTTAGATGCTTTGCTCGTTTTAGAGTCAGAAAAAGGTATTAGCAAAGATATTATTATTGATGCGATTGAAGCAGCATTAATCTCTGCTTATAAACGCAATTTTAACCAAGCACAAAACGTTCGTGTGAGCTTTAACCCAGAAGTGGGAACAATTCAAGTTTTAGCACGTAAAGACGTTGTTGATAATGTGTTTGATCCACGTCTTGAAATCTCTGTAGAAGAGGCAAGACAAATTAATCCAAACTACCAAGATGGCGACGTACTAGAAATTGAAGTAACGCCAAAAGATTTTGGTCGTATTGCAGCACAAACTGCAAAACAAGTTGTAACACAACGAGTTCGTGAGGCGGAACGTGGTGTTATTTATTCAGAATTTAGTGATCGTGAAGAAGACATTATGGTTGGTATTGTACAGCGCCAAGATGCTCGTTTCATCTATGTAAGCTTAGGGAAAGTAGAAGCTTTATTACCTGTAAGTGAGCAAATGCCAAATGAGCAATATAAACCACATGACCGTATTCGCGTATTTATTACAAAAGTAGAAAAAACAACGAAAGGACCACAAATTTACGTATCACGTACACATCCTGGTCTTTTAAAACGTTTATTCGAAATGGAAGTTCCAGAAATTTATGATGGAACTGTAGAAATTCGCTCTGTAGCGCGTGAAGCAGGCGATCGTTCGAAAATTTCTGTGTATGCAGAGAATATCGATGTTGATCCAGTAGGTTCTTGTGTAGGACCGAAAGGACAACGTGTACAACGCATTGTAGATGAACTAAAAGGCGAAAAAATTGACATCGTTCGCTGGTCAAATGATCCAGTTGAATATGTTGCAAATGCTTTAAGTCCATCACAAGTTGTTAAAGTACTTGTAGATGAAGAAGAAAAAGCAACAACTGTTGTTGTTCCAGACCACCAGCTTTCATTAGCAATTGGTAAGCGTGGACAAAATGCACGTCTTGCAGCTAAATTAACAGGCTGGAAAATTGATATTAAAAGTGAGTCTGATGCGAAACAACTTGGTATTGTAACAGAAGAAGATAGCGTAATCGCATTCGGATTCGATTCAGTTGAAGACGAAATCGAATAGAGGTGATGAGTATGAGCAATCGAAAAGTTCCGTTACGAAAATGTATTGCGACGCAAGAGATGAAATCAAAACGAGAGCTCGTTCGCATTGTTCGTTCCAAAGAGGGCGAAGTGTCTATTGATTTATCAGGAAAAAAAATCAGGACGAGGTGCATATTTGTCAAAAGATAAAGAATGCATTATTCAAGCCCAAAAGAAAAATATTTTGGAACATCATCTAAAAGCGAAAATCGACAGTTCTCTGTACGAAGAGCTTCTTGAGCTTGTTGAGAAGGAGTCGAAGTAAGTGTCCGATTGGAAATCGTTTTTAGGACTAGCAAACCGCGCTCGAAAAATTATTTCGGGTGAAGAACTCGTTTTAAAAGAAGTACGAAGTGGCAAAGCAAAGCTAGTATTGCTTTCTGAAGATGCGTCAGCGAACACTACAAAACGTATCATTGATAAAACCACGTACTACAACATACCAATGAGAAAAGTCGAAAATCGACAACAATTAGGGCATGCGATTGGGAGAGACGAGCGAGTCGTTGTAGCTGTGTTAGATGAAGGCTTTGCGAAAAAGCTACGTAGCATGCTCGATACAAATTACCGGGGGTGAAGGTATGAGTAAAATTCGAGTACATGAATATGCAAAAAAAAATAATATCTCAAGTAAAGATCTTATGACAAAACTAAAAGAGATGAATATCGAGGTTTCGAATCATATGACAATGTTAGAAGACGAAGTAGTAAACAAATTAGATAATCAATATAACACTGGGGCAGAAAAACCTTCTGTTGCAGATGAGTTTGAAGTAGAAGAGAAAGTTGTTCGCAGTAAAAAGAACAGCAATAAGAAGAAGAAAAAAGGCAAAGGAAATGAAGACAAACGTCAAGAAAACTTTGCTGGAAGACAACAAACACAAATAGTAGAAACACCAGATAAAATTACTTTCTCTGGAAGCCTTACAGTAGGTGAACTTGCTAAAAAGTTAAGCAAAGAGCCATCTGAAATTATTAAAAAGCTCTTCATGATAGGAATTATGGCAACAATTAACCAAGATTTAGATAAAGATACAATTGAGTTAATTGCTACTGATTACGGTATTGAAGTAGAAGAAGAAGTAGTTGTAAGTGAAACTGAATTTGAAACATTCATCGATGAGCAAGATGATGAAGAAAACTTAAAAGAGCGTCCAGCTGTTGTTACAATTATGGGACACGTTGACCATGGTAAAACAACATTGCTTGACTCTATCCGTAATTCAAAAGTAACTGCTGGCGAAGCTGGTGGAATTACTCAGCATATCGGTGCATACCAAGTTGATGTAAATGATAAAAAAATTACATTCTTAGATACGCCTGGTCACGCAGCATTTACAACGATGCGTGCTCGTGGTGCGCAAGTAACGGATATTACAATTCTTGTTGTTGCAGCTGATGATGGTGTTATGCCACAAACAGTTGAAGCGATTAGCCATGCGAAAGCAGCTGGAGTACCAATTATTGTTGCAGTGAATAAAATGGATAAACCAGCGGCAAATCCTGATCGTGTAATGCAAGAATTAACAGAATATGAATTAGTTCCAGAAGCTTGGGGCGGAGACACAATTTTCGTACCAATTTCTGCAATTCAAGGCGAGGGAATTGACAACTTGCTAGAAATGATTCTTCTTGTGAGTGAAGTAGAAGAATATAAAGCAAATCCAAATCGCTATGCAGCTGGTACTGTAATTGAAGCGCAGCTTGATAAAGGTAAAGGAACTATCGCGACATTACTTGTTCAAAACGGTACACTTCGAGTTGGAGATCCAATTGTTGTTGGAACATCATTCGGTCGTGTTCGTGCGATGGTAAGTGATATTGGTCGTCGTGTAAAAGTTGCTGGTCCATCAACTCCTGTTGAAATTACAGGTTTAAATGAAGTACCACAAGCGGGAGATCGTTTCATGGCATTCGCTGATGAGAAGAAAGCTCGTCAAATCGGTGAATCACGTGCACAAGAAGCGTTACTTGCTCAACGCGGTGAGAAATCTAAATTAAGCCTTGAAGATTTATTCCAACAAATCCAAGAGGGCGATGTAAAAGAAATTAACTTAATTGTGAAAGCAGACGTACAAGGTTCTGTTGAAGCAATGGCAGCATCACTTCGTAAAATTGATGTTGAAGGCGTAAAAGTGAAAATTATCCATACAGGCGTAGGTGCGATTACAGAATCTGATGTTATTTTAGCTTCTGCATCTAATGCAATTATAATTGGATTTAACGTACGCCCTGATGTGAATGCGAAGCGTACAGCTGAATTAGAGAACGTTGATGTTCGTTTACACCGTATTATCTATAAAGTAATCGAAGAAATCGAATCAGCAATGCAAGGTATGCTGGATCCAGAATTCGAAGAAAAAGTAATCGGTCAAGCGGAAGTACGTCAAACGTTCAAAGTAACAAAAGTTGGAACAATCGCAGGTTGTTACGTAATCGACGGTAAAATTACACGTGATAGTGGCGTTCGTATTATCCGTGATGGCGTAGTAGTTTTCGAAGGACAACTTGATACGTTAAAACGTTTCAAAGACGACGTAAAAGAAGTTGCACAAAACTATGAGTGTGGTATTACAATTGAGAGATATAATGATCTTAAAGAAGGGGACATCATTGAAGCGTACATTATGGAAGAAGTGAAGCGATGATTATCGCTTCACTCTCATTCGAGTGTATGATTTACGATGTGCATTCTTTAAAAGAGAAACGAGCAATTTTGCAAAGGGTGCTAACTCGTGTGAAGCAGCGTTATAACGTAGCTGTTTCAGAAGTAGGGCATCAAGATGTATGGCAACGTACAGAAATTGCAATTGTTTCCGTATCCTCAAATCGTGTTATCTGTGAAAAAGAAATGAATCGTGTACTCGAGTACATCGATTCATTTCCTGAAATTGAACGTACGATAACACAATTGGAATGGTACTGAATGAGGTGAAGAATTATGAAATTACGTGCAAACCGTGTAGGCGAGCAAATGAAAAAAGAATTAGGCGACATAATCAGTCGTAAAATTAAAGATCCACGTGTCGGATTTGTTACAGTAACAGATGTACAAGTGAGTGGAGATTTACAAATTGCTACAGTATATATTTCTGTTTTAGGTGATGAAGAACAGAAAGAAAGTACATTAAAAGGTTTAGCGAAGGCGAAAGGCTTCATTCGTTCAGAAATTGGCCAACGTATTCGTCTTCGTAAAACACCGGAAATTTCCTTTGAATTTGATGAGTCTATTGGATATGGTCATCGAATTGATACACTTTTACATGAAATTAATAAAGAAGGTAAACGTGAAGAATAATGGATAGACATATGTCTATCCATTTTTTCAATGCAAAATAAGTTTTGGATATTTATTATGAAAGAATTATGATGAGGTGAACATATATGGAAGGTGTAGTATTATTACATAAGCCAAAAGGCATGACGTCACATGATTGTGTATTTAAATTAAGAAAGATTTTACGTGAGAAACGAATTGGTCATACGGGAACATTAGATCCAGATGTAACGGGTGTATTACCGATTTGTGTTGGTAAAGCAACGAAAATTGCACAATTTTTAACAAGTGAGACGAAAACGTATGAAGGTGAAGTAACATTAGGATTTTCTACGACGACTGAAGATGCTTCGGGTGAAGTTGTAGAAACGAAAAATGTGGATCGTGTTATTACACGAAAAGAAGTAGAAAATGTTCTTGCAAAGTTAACAGGAACAATTGAACAAATGCCACCGATGTTTTCAGCTGTAAAAGTAAACGGGAAAAAACTATACGAATATGCTAGAGCAGGTCAAGAGGTTGAACGTCCAGTTCGTACAATTACAATTCACGAATTTGTATTACTTGATGAACGTGAAGTTTTTGAAGGGGAAAACATTTCATTCCGTTTCCGTGTAACGTGTAGTAAAGGAACATATGTAAGAACGCTAGCAGTAATGATTGGTGAAAAACTTGGTTTTCCATCACACATGTCCCATCTTGTAAGAACAGCATCTGGTGAATTTTTACTAGAAGATTGCATATCATTTGAAGAAATTGAAGAAAACGTGCAAAATGGAACAGTAGAGTCTATCTTCATTTCAATTGATGAAGCGTTAAGTAAGTTTCCAAAAATGGTTGTAGATGAAAAGCAGGCAGAAAAAATAAAAAATGGTATGTTCTTAAAGAATGAATTAGAAATAACAGCACCATTTATTACAGTATTTGATAAAAATGATTGTTGCTTAGCGATTTATGAGCATCATCCAAAACACCCTGGTATGCTAAAGCCAATGAAAGTACTTGTGAATAATCAAGAACTAAAGCTATAATGAATTATCGGAAGGATTATTACAGAAAAAGGTGAATTCAAGCGTGAAACTTATTCATTTAACTCATCCACATGAACAAAATAAATTAGAATTACCACCTACTGTAATGGCATTAGGATTTTTTGATGGCATTCATTTAGGACATCAATGTGTGATTCGAACTGCGAAGCAAATAGCGGATGAACGGGGATATAAAAGTGCAGTTATGACATTTTATCCTCATCCATCTGTTGTTTTAGGAAAAAAGGAAGCGCATGTGGAGTATATTACACCAATGCGTGATAAAGAAAAAATAGTCGAAAGTTTAGGAATCGATATATTATATGTTATTAAATTTGATGAATCATTTGCAGGATTATTACCACAACAATTTGTAGATGATTATATTATTGATTTAAACGTAAAGCATGTAGTAGCAGGCTTTGATTATTCATATGGACGTTTAGGGAAAGGGAAGATGGAGACTTTACCATTTCATGCAAGAGGGGAGTTTACACAGACCGTGATCGAAAAAGTTGAATATCAAGAAGAAAAAGTAAGTTCTACCTCATTACGAAAGTTAATTCGAAATGGAGAAATGGAGCAGATTCCATCTATTTTAGGGAGAGCTTATACGGTAGAAGGAACAGTTGTGCACGGTGATAAGCGTGGACGCCAAATTGGCTTTCCAACTGCAAATGTAGGTTTAAGTGATGAATATCTACTCCCACCTGTAGGTGTATATGCAGTGAGATTAAAAGTTCACGATGAATGGCACGATGGCGTATGTAATATTGGATATAAACCAACTTTTAAAGAGAATGAGCGCCAATTATCTATTGAAGTACATCTATTTGAATTTAATAAAGATATATACGATCAAAGTGTCACGGTGGAGTGGCATATGCGTATAAGAGAAGAAAAAAAGTTTAATGGTATTGATGAGTTAGTTGCACAAATCGCGAAAGATAAGAAAATCGCCCAAGAATATTTTTCAAGCGCAAAGAATATACTTGCTTTTTCAAATGAAAAGTAGTATTCTATGTTATGTACTTTATGACAACCATTGCTTGGCATTGCGACTCACCGACGCTTGCTAGGTAACTGGGGGTTTAATTATTAGGAGGTGAAATAGGATGGCTTTAACACAAGAGCGTAAAAATGAAATCATTGCACAATTTAGAACTCATGAGACTGATACTGGTTCTCCAGAGGTTCAAATTGCTGTCCTAACGGAGCAAATTAACACTCTAAACGAGCACTTACGTACTCACAAGAAGGATCATCATTCACGTCGTGGTCTATTAAAGATGGTTGGTAAACGTCGTAACTTACTTACTTACCTTCGTAATAGCGATATCACACGTTACCGTGAATTAATCACAAAGCTTGGCTTACGTCGATAGTCAGAGAAGCGGGAATATTCCCGCTTTTTTGTTAGGTAAAAATATATCTTCTACTCTTTATAGCTTATTAAATTTTCGGCAATACTAGAGGAAAGAATATTGTGATATACTATCCATTTACATAGAAGAATTGAATATTTTAAATTGAGAGGGGTACTTAAATGAGTCAGGAAAAGCAAGTCTTCTCGATAGATTTAGCTGGTCGTCAGCTAACAATTGAAACAAGTCAGCTTGCAAAACAAGCGAACGGAGCAGTATTAGTAAGATATGGCGACACAGCAGTTCTATCTACAGCAACTGCATCAAAAGAGCCAAAAAATGTAGATTTCTTCCCGCTTACAGTAAACTATGAAGAGCGTTTATATGCAGTCGGAAAAATTCCAGGCGGCTTTATTAAGCGTGAAGGCCGTCCAAGTGAAAAAGCAATTTTGGCAAGTCGTTTAATCGACCGTCCAATTCGTCCACTTTTCGCAGATGGTTTCCGTAACGAAGTACAAGTTGTCAGCATTGTAATGAGTGTTGATCAAGATTGTTCTTCTGAAATGGCAGCTATGTTTGGTTCTTCATTAGCGTTATCGATTTCAGATATTCCATTTGAAGGCCCAATCGCTGGTGCAACAGTTGGTCGTATTAATGGCGAGTTCGTTATTAATCCAACAGTAGAACAGCAAGAACAAAGTGATATTCACCTAGTTGTAGCTGGTACGAAAGATGCAATTAACATGGTTGAAGCAGGAGCAGATCAAGTGCCTGAAGAAACAATGTTAGAAGCAATTATGTTTGGTCATGACGAAATTAAACGTCTAATTGCATTCCAAGAAGAGATTGTACAAGCTGTAGGTAAAGAGAAATTAGCAGTAAAACTTTATGAAGTTGATGCTGATCTTAATCAAGCTGTACGTGAAATGGCTGAGAAAGATATGCATTCAGCGATTCAAGTACATGAAAAGCATGCACGTGAAGATGCAATTAACGAAGTGAAAAAGCGTGTAATTGAACATTACGAAGCGCAGGAAGCTGACGCTGACACATTAGGACAAGTAAATGAGATTTTATATAAAATTGTAAAAGAAGAAGTACGTCGTCTTATTACAGTTGAAAAAATCCGCCCAGATGGCCGTAAAGGTGACGAAATCCGTCCATTAGCATCAGAGGTTGGCATTTTATCTCGTACACACGGTTCTGGTCTGTTCACACGTGGACAAACACAAGCATTAAGTATTTGTACATTAGGTGCATTAGGCGATGTACAAATTTTAGATGGTCTTGGTGTAGAAGAATCAAAACGCTTTATGCACCATTACAATTTCCCATCATTTAGTGTTGGTGAAACAAGACCGATGCGTGGACCAGGTCGTCGTGAAATTGGTCACGGTGCACTAGGAGAACGTGCTCTTGAGCCTGTAATTCCATCTGAAAAAGATTTCCCATATACAGTACGTCTTGTATCTGAAGTTTTAGAATCAAATGGTTCTACTTCACAAGCAAGTATTTGTGGTAGTACTTTAGCAATGATGGATGCGGGTGTTCCACTGAAAGCTCCAGTTGCTGGTATTGCAATGGGTCTAGTTAAATCTGGTGAGCATTACACAATTTTATCTGATATTCAAGGTATGGAAGATCATTTAGGTGATATGGACTTTAAAGTAGCAGGTACAGCAAAAGGTGTAACTGCACTGCAAATGGACATTAAAATCGATGGTCTATCTCGTGAAATTTTAGAAGAGGCATTACAACAAGCGAAAGTTGGTCGTGTGCACATTCTAAATCATATGTTATCTGTTATTGCAGAGCCACGTACTGAATTATCAGCGTATGCTCCAAAGATTATTACAATGACAATTAACCCAGATAAAATCCGTGACGTTATTGGACCGAGCGGTAAACAAATTAATAAAATTATTGAAGAAACTGGCGTTAAAATTGACATCGAGCAAGATGGTACAGTATTCATTTCTTCAATAAATCAAGAAATGAATGACAAAGCTAAGAAAATTATCGAAGATATCGTTCGTGAAGTACAAGTAGGCGAAATCTACGAAGGAAAAGTGAAACGTGTTGAGAAATTCGGTGCTTTCGTTGAATTATTCAGCGGTAAAGATGGATTAGTCCACATTTCTGAACTGGCACTTGAGCGTGTAGGTAAAGTAGAAGACGTTGTGAAAATCGGTGATGTAATTACAGTTAAAGTTATCGAGATTGACAAGCAAGGTCGTGTGAACCTATCTAGAAAAGTATTGCTAAAAGAAGAGCAAGAAAAAGAAGCTGCGAAAGAAGAAAATAAACAAGAGCAGCAATAAGTAAAAGCCAGTTAAACTGGCTTTTTTTGTTATGTAAAAAACATGATTTGCATATATTTTTATGTCAGTATAGGTATAGTTTTCATCATAACGCTCAAATTAACAAAGATAAGAAGAAAATGGTTTTCTTTTTATATAGTTAATGGGAGGGTTTATATGAAAGTTCGTATATTTGCATACATATTAATATTTTCTTTATATGTTGGTGTAGGCTCTTATTCCGTTTTTGCTCAAGATAGTTTGTATGAAGAAATTCAAAAACATGCAAAACAGTATGAGGTTGTCCCGCAAAATGCGGCGATTGATAAGATTTGGAAAGCGACACCAGGATATAATGGAAGACAAGTGGATGTAGAAGCATCCTACAATAATATGAAGACGCTCAAGAAGTTTGATCAACAGCAACTTAAATTCAAGGAAGTATCACCGAGTGTCCATCTAAAAGATTTACCACCAGCTCCCATTTATCGAGGGCACCCAAATAAAAAAATGGTGGGATTAACAATTAATGTGGCATGGGGCAATGAGTATTTGCCTCGTATATTAGAGATATTGAAAAAACATGATGTGAAGGCGACTTTCTTTTTAGAAGGACGTTGGGTGAAAGAAAATTTGAGGTTTGCAAAAATGATTGTAGATGCGAATCAAGAAGTAGGAAATCATTCTTACACACACCCGAATATGAAAACGTTATCTTCGGAGGAAATACGAGAGCAATTGCAAAAAACGAATCAAATGATAGAAGTAGCTACGAATCAAAAGGTCAGATGGTTTGCTCCTCCAAGTGGAAGTTTTCGGGATGAGGTAGTAAAGATAGCAGATGATTTTCAAATGGGTACGATTATGTGGACGGTAGATACAATTGATTGGAAGCGACCAGAACCAGGCGTACTATTGCAGAGAGTAATGCGGAAAATACATCCAGGTGCTATCGTGCTGATGCATCCTACTTCATCTACAACGGAAGCATTAGAAACTATGATTAAAAATTTGAAGGAACAAGGATATAAAGTGGGGAATATAACAGAATTACTGGATGAAAAACGTGTAGATTAAATACATTTGCATGACATTCATCCTTAAACTTGTTATCATTAAATAATAGCAATTATTTAGAGAAACTGGCATTAGGAGGAAAGTTTTTGATTAAAAAATATACGTGTAAAAATGGTGTAAGAATTGTTATGGAGAATATTCCAACTGTACGCTCAGTTGCGATTGGTATATGGATCCATGCAGGTTCAAGAAATGAAAATGAAAAAAACAATGGGGTTTCGCACTTTTTAGAGCACATGTTCTTTAAAGGGACAGAAACACGTAGCGCGAGAGAAATTGCAGAATCATTTGATAGCATTGGCGGACAAGTAAATGCTTTTACTTCAAAAGAATATACATGTTACTATGCAAAGGTGTTAGATGAGCACGCTAAATACGCGTTAGACGTTTTAGCAGATATGTTCTTTAATTCAACATTTGATGAGGAAGAACTGAAAAAAGAGAAGAATGTTGTATGTGAAGAAATAAAAATGTACGAAGATGCGCCAGATGATATTGTGCATGATATGTTAACGAAAGCGACATATGAAACGCATCCGCTTGGATATCCTATTTTAGGAACAGAAGAAACACTTGAAACATTTACAGGTGATACGTTACGTCAATATATAAAAGATCATTACACACCTGAAAATGTAGTTGTATCAATTGCAGGTAATATTGATGAATCATTTTTACAAATTGTAGAGCAATATTTCGGTAATTACGAAGGCACAACAAATCGTGAACAAGTACATAGTCCAATTTTCCACTTTAATAAAGTAGCACGTAAGAAGGAAACAGAGCAAGCTCATTTATGTTTAGGATATAAAGGCTTGCAAATGGGACACGAAGATATTTATAACTTAATTGTATTAAATAATGTTTTAGGCGGTAGTATGAGTAGCCGTTTATTCCAAGAAGTACGTGAGCAACGTGGATTGGCGTACTCAGTATTCTCGTATCACTCTTCTTATGAAGATACAGGGATGTTAACGCTTTACGGTGGAACAGGTAGCCAACAATTAGATACACTGTATGAAACAATGCAAGAGACGTTAAATACGTTGAAAAATACAGGTATTACAGAAAAAGAGCTTGTTAATAGTAAAGAACAATTAAAAGGAAACTTAATGTTAAGTTTAGAAAGTACGAATAGTCGTATGAGCCGTAACGGTAAAAACGAACTACTTCTTCGTAAACATCGTTCTCTTGATGAGATTATTGAAAGTGTAAACACTGTAACAAAACAAAATGTAGACGAGTTAATTCGCAACATGTTTACTGATGAATTCTCTGCAGCACTTATTAGTCCAGATGGAAAACTCCCAAAAGGAATGAAACTTTAATTGGTGTTGTGATTCATTTGTTTTCAGAAATAACCGTATCTCTTTTAAAGGAGATATGGTTATTTTTTTTATATATGCAGAATAGGTACTTATTATAGGGAGGCTTTGATAAAAAAGATAAGGGGGAGATTTCATGCGTTTAAGTGAATTAAGTGGTAAAGAGATTGTGGATTTAGAAAGAGCGGAAAAAATGGGAGTTTTAGGCCACACAGATTTAGAAATTAATGAACGAGATGGACGAATACAAGCTCTTATTATACCTGCTGGGAAGTGGGGAGGTTTTAAAAGAGAACAGCAAGAAGTGAGGGTCGAATGGAACCAAATTAAGAAAGTGGGACATGATATGATACTTTGTGATTTTACAAACCATTCAAAATCAGAGTGAAAGATGACCATTTTGGTTGTCTTTTTTTTATCTTTATATAAAGAAGATAAATCATGTGTGCTTTTTGTTTTTCAATCACCTCAAACTCGTACATTACATATGATGTGGAGGAAAAAGAAAAAGTAGGCATTTTTCTTATAAATGAAAGAAAAAGAAGGTGAATTAGGGAATGTTGACTGAGATGCATATCGCTGTCATAGGAGGAGATGCACGGCAGCTAGAAGTAATTCGCAAGTTAGTTGAACTAGATGCGAAACTTTCATTAATAGGGTTTGAACAGCTAGATCATGGCTTCACTGGGGCAGCAAAAGAAAGTATACAAGATTTAAATTTCGCTGCTTTAGATGCCATTATTTTGCCAGTTGCAGGGACGAATGCCAAAGGAGAAGTAGATACTATTTTTTCAAATGAAAAAGTTTCTATAACGCAAGAGCAAATTGAAAAGACACCAGAACACTTTACTATATATTCAGGTATCGGAACGCCTTATTTGGAGAATCTTGTATCTACTACGAATCGAAAACTTGTAAAATTATTTGATCGTGATGATGTTGCAATTTATAATTCTATTCCGACTGTAGAAGGTACACTAATGATGGTTATTCAACATACTGATTACACAATCCATGGATCGAATGTAATGGTTTTAGGGTTTGGTAGAACTGGTATGAGTGTAGCACGAGCCTTTCAATCATTAGGAGCACATGTCAAAGTAGGAGCGAGACGATCGGAACATATTGCTCGTATTACAGAAATGATGTTTTCTCCTTTTCATATGCAAGACATAGAAAAAGAAGTAGGTAATATCGATATTGTGATTAACACAATTCCGCATCTCGTTGTGACAGCGAATGTTATTTCAAAAATGCCAGCTCATACGTTAGTAATTGATTTAGCTTCTAAACCAGGCGGTACCGACTTTAGATATGCGGAAAAAAGAGGAGTCAAGGCGTTGTTAGCACCTGGTTTGCCGGGTATTGTTGCTCCGAAAACAGCCGGACAAATTTTAGCGAACGTTCTTTCTCAGTTACTAGCAGAAGGTGCAATAGCAAGAAAGGAGAATGGGGAATGAATTTAAAAGGGAAAAGAATAGGATTTGGTTTTACAGGTTCACATTGTACGTATGAGGAAGTGATGCCTCATTTAGAAAAATTAATTGCTGAGGGAGCAGAAGTACGTCCCGTTGTTTCTTACACTGTTCAATCAACAAATACTAGATTTGGAGAAGGAGAAGAGTGGATTAAAAAGATTGAAGAAATAACAGGTTTTAAGGCAATTAATTCAATCGTTGGCGCAGAACCGCTAGGACCTAAAATTCCACTAGACTGCATGGTAATTGCACCACTAACAGGAAATTCTATGAGTAAATTTGCAAATGCAATGACAGACTCTCCAGTACTAATGGCAGCAAAAGCGACGCTAAGAAATGGAAAGCCTGTTGTGTTAGCTGTTTCGACGAATGATGCTTTAGGGCTTAATGGGGTGAACCTCATGCGCCTAATGGCTACAAAAAACATCTACTTCGTCCCATTCGGCCAAGATGCACCAGAGAAAAAACCGAACTCAATGGTAGCTCGTATGGAGTTACTTGAAGATACAGTATTAGAAGCACTGCAAGGGAAACAATTGCAACCTGTTGTTGTAGAAAAATTCAGATATATGAATTAAAAAACGAAAAAAAACGGACAATTTTTGATGAAACCATCATTCTTACTGTAGAATATGATAAAATTAACGTTATTAAGATTGGGAGGGGCATTTTTAGCTCCTTCTAATTCTAAGTTATAGAAGGATTGGTATCTAGAAAGGGGCATAGTGATGGAAAAGCAAAAAACTTTTCATGTCGCTGTAGTTGGAGCAACCGGCGCAGTTGGTGAACAAATGTTAAATACTTTAGAGAAACGAGAATTTCCAATTGGGAAGTTAACGTTACTTTCATCTAAACGATCTGCAGGTAAGAAACTTGTATTTAAAGGCGAAGAATTTACAGTTCAAGAGGCAACTCCTGAAAGTTTTGAAGGAGTAGATATTGCACTATTTAGTGCAGGTGGATCTGTATCGAAACAATTAGCGCCAGAAGCAGCAAAGCGCGGTGCAATTGTTGTTGATAATACAAGTGCATTCCGTATGACAGAAAACGTGCCACTTGTTGTACCTGAAGTAAATGAAAACGACTTAAAAGAACATAATGGAATTATTGCAAATCCAAACTGTTCTACAATTCAAATGGTAGTCGCTCTTGAGCCAGTTCGTCAGCAATATGGTTTAAAACGAGTAATCGTTTCCACATATCAAGCTGTATCAGGTGCTGGTGCGGCAGCGATTGAAGAACTTCATGAACAATCACAAGCAATCTTAAATGGAGAAGAAGTTAAAGCGAATGTTTTACCTGTATCAGGTGATGAGAAACATTTCCAAATCGCTTTTAATGCTATTCCACAGATTGATAAATTCCAAGATAATGGATTTACATTTGAAGAAATGAAAATGATTAATGAAACGAAAAAAATTATGCATATGCCAGAACTAGAAGTAGCTGCGACATGTGTACGTTTACCAGTTGTATCAGGTCATTCGGAATCTGTGTACATTGAAGTGGAAAAAGAAGGCGTTACAGTAGAAGAATTAAAGAACTTACTTGCAAATGCAGAAGGGATTGTACTGCAAGATAATCCAGCAGAACAATTATACCCAATGCCAGCTACTGCAGTAGGTAAAAACGAAGTATTCGTTGGAAGAATCCGTAAAGATTTAAATAACGATAAAGGATTCCATCTTTGGGTCGTATCTGATAACTTATTAAAAGGCGCTGCATGGAATTCGGTTCAAATTGCAGAGCGCTTAGTAAAATTACAATTAGTGTAAACGGCTAAGAGAAGGTGCAAAATATGAAAATAATTGTTCAAAAATTTGGTGGCACATCAGTACGTGATGAAAATGGACGTAAGCATGCGCTTCATCATATAAAAAAATCGTTAGCTGCTGGTTATAAAGTAGTTACTGTTGTATCTGCTATGGGCCGTAAAGGTGAACCGTATGCAACGGATACTTTGTTAAGTCTTGTAAATAAAGAGGAATCTAATATTTCTAATCGTGAGCAAGATTTATTATTATCATGCGGAGAATTAATCTCAGCAATCGTCTTCTCTAATATGTTAAATGAGAACGGTATAAAAGCAGCAGCGTTAAATGGTGCACAAGCTGGTTTTGTAACAAATGATGATTTTACGAATGCTAAGATTATTGAAATGAATTGTGATCGCGTACATGAAGAGTTAGAAAATGTAGATGTAATCGTCGTTACAGGATTCCAAGGACAAACGAAAAAAGGTGATACGACAACACTTGGACGCGGAGGTAGCGATACTTCAGCTTCAGCGTTAGGTGTTGCGCTTCATGCTGAATATATCGATATCTTCACAGATGTAGAAGGTGTTATGACTGCGGATCCTCGTATTGTGAAAGATGCACGTCATCTTCAAACTGTAACGTACAATGAAATTTGTAACATGGCATATCAAGGTGCAAAAGTCGTTCATCCACGTGCGGTTGAAATTGCGATGCATGCAAAAGTACCGCTTCGTGTACGTTCTACGTATTCTGATAGCGAAGGTACGCTTATTTCAGCATCTGACGGTGCTACAAAAGGCCGTGATGTAGAAGAACGGCCTGTTACAGGTATCGCTCACGTATCAAATGTGACGCAAATTAAAGTGCTTGCAAAAGAAACGGCATATGATTTGCAACAGCATGTGTTTAAAGAAATGGCGAATGAAGGAATAAGTGTCGATTTAATTAACATTTCACCTACTGGAGTAGCTTATACGGTGAGTGATAATGTATCAAGTCGTGCAGTTGAATTATTAAAGAATCTTGGATATGAGCCAATTGTGACAGAGCATTGTGCAAAAGTATCTATTGTAGGAGCTGGAATGGCAGGATACCCAGGGGTTACTGCGAAAATCGTTACAGCTTTAGCGGAAAAAGGTATTCAAATTCTGCAATCAGCAGATAGTCATACGACAATTTGGGTTCTTGTAAAAGAAACCGATTTAGTGGAGGCTGTAAATGCATTACATAGTGCGTTTGAGCTTTCAAAAGAAAAGCAACTGGAACAATAAGGAGTGAGACCATGATAGATTTTGGGACAATTGCAACCGCGATGGTAACACCGTTTGATATAAACGGGAATATCGATTTTGCAAAGACAACGAAATTGGTAAATTATTTAATTGATAACGGTACAACAGCAATCGTGGTAGGAGGAACGACAGGTGAATCTCCTACATTAACTTCAGAAGAAAAAGTAGCGTTATATCGCCATGTCGTATCTGTTGTCGATAAAAGGGTGCCCGTAATCGCTGGAACAGGTAGCAATAATACGCATGCTTCTGTTGAGTTAACAAAAAAGGCAACTGAAGTTGGTGTTGATGCAGTAATGCTAGTGGCACCGTATTATAACAAACCGAGCCAAGAAGGGATGTATCAGCACTTTAAAACAATTGCTGAAAGCACTCCGCTTCCGGTTATGCTATATAACGTTCCAGGACGATCTATTGTACAAATCTCCGTTGATACAGTTGTTCGTTTATCAGAAATAGAAAACATTGTTGCGATTAAAGATGCAGGCGGCGATGTGCTAACAATGACAGAAATCATTGAAAAAACAGCGGACGACTTTGCAGTATACAGCGGTGATGATGGTTTAACGTTACCAGCTATGGCAATTGGAGCAAAAGGTATTGTTTCTGTAGCATCTCATGTTATCGGCAATGAAATGCAAGAAATGATTGCTGCATTCCAAGCTGGAGAGTTCAAAAAAGCGCAGAAATTACATCAATTACTAGTAAGAGTAACAGATGCACTATTTATGGCGCCAAGCCCAACACCAGTAAAAACAGCAATGCAAATGGTTGGATTAGATGTAGGCTCGGTACGTTTACCACTTCTTCCATTAACAGAAGAAGAAAGAGTAACGTTACAATCTGTAATGCAATCTATTCCTCGTTAATAAAAATGACCTAGTGTGAAACTAGGTCATTTTTATTTTTTTAATTATGTGAAGTAAATTCACCTAGAGTTAATAGGTTGTAGGGGAAGCAGAAATAACATTTAATTTGTTATAAACTGATTGCAGAGTTAATATATTATGAAACATTTTAGTGCATAGAGTTTAATATTCATGCAAAGAAATTGCATGAATATTTTTCCATTAGACTCTTATGGAGTAGGAAAAATAATAAAGATGATATGAATTTCGCCCTCGTAAATTATAACCTCATTTTAGTGTCTTCTCTTGTCTTTCGCATAATTTAACTTGTGTTCTATTTCTTGTATCAGGTATAATATGGCTAAGTAGCTTAGTACGGGTATGCTTAGCAAAATTGGAAAAAATTATGATTTAATGAAATTTTCATATCATATCGAATAAGATATTTGATTTATATAATGAAAGAGAGGTGAAACCTGGTTTAAAAAATAAACAAGAACATGATATCGCATAACGGTAAGGACATTCGTCTTGGACGGTGAATATATGGTGGTTGCAGAGTTTCCCCTGGTGTCTCTGCAATTTTGGTGAAATCAGTGTTTGCAAGATTTTTAAACCAGGCAACAACATGAAGAGAAAAGAGAATGAGTCTGTTAAAGTATTTGCTCTTGGTGGAGTAGGTGAAATCGGAAAAAACATGTACTGTGTTGAAATTGATTCTGAAATCTTTATTGTAGATGCAGGATTGATGTTCCCGGGAGATGAAATGTTTGGGATTGATATTGTTATTCCTGACATTACATATTTAGTAGAAAATCAAGAGCGAGTAAAAGGATTATTTATTACTCACGGTCATGAAGATCATATTGGTGGAATTGTTTATGTGCTTCGCAAATTATCTATTCCAGTATACGCGACGAAATTAACGGTAGGGCTTATACAAGAAAAGCTTGGCGAAGCGGGGATGTTAGGCCGTGTAGACTTAAAAACAATTGACTCGAATTCAACTGTAGAGTTTAATTCAACAACTGTGTCATTCTTTGGAACGACACATAGTATTCCGGATTCTGTTGGTGTTTGTTTCCATACATCAAAAGGTGCTGTAGTGTATACAGGAGACTTTAAATTTGATCAAACTCCAATTGGAAATAATGGAGCAGATCTTGGGAAAATGGCGCAAATCGGAAACGAAGGCGTGCTTTGCTTACTATCTGATAGTACAAACGCTGAACGTCCTGGTTATACAGGTTCAGAAAAAGAAGTTGGTATAGAGATTTCAAAAGTGTTCTATAGTGCAGAAGGTCGTATTATTGTTGCTTCATTTGCATCGAATGTACATCGTATCCAACAAGTATTTGATGCAGCTGGTGAAACAGGACGAAAAGTAGCGGTAGTAGGACGCAGTATGGTAAAAGTGGTAGACATTGCAAGACGTCTTGGTTATTTAGAGGTTCCAGAAGGTATGATTATTTCATTACAAGAAGTGGACAATTTCCCAGAGAAAAAGGTAGCTATTTTAACAACAGGTAGTCAAGGTGAGCCAATGGCAGCCCTTTCTAGAATGGCGAAGCAAGTTCATAAACAAATTTCAATTCGTAAAGGTGATACGGTTATTATTGCAGCTTCTCCTATTCCAGGGAATGAAATATCTGTATCGAAAATTATTGATTTGTTATTTAGAGCTGGAGCTGAAGTTATTTATTACGGTGAAAGAAAAGTTCACGTTTCAGGTCATGGTAGCCAAGAAGAATTAAAACTGATGTTGAATTTAATGAAGCCGAAATATTTTGTACCCGTACATGGTGAGTTCCGTATGCAAAAAGCACATGCATATTTAGCGGAAGATGTAGGTATTGCGAGAGAAAATATCTTTATTGTAGAAAAAGGCGATGTAATTGCTTTTGGCGATGAAGAAGCAAACTTAGTTGGTAAAGTGCAAGCTGGCAATGTTTTAATTGATGGATTAGGTGTTGGCGACGTTGGTAATATTGTTCTTCGAGATAGAAAGATGTTATCTCAAGATGGAATTTTAGTTGTTGTTGTGACACTTGGTAAAGATGAAAAGAAAATCATCTCTGGTCCAGAAATTATTTCACGCGGTTTCGTATATGTACGTGAATCAGAAGCATTGATCGAACGATCTACAGATATTGTACGTATGATTGTTGAACAATCTATTAAAGAATATTCAATTGAATGGTCTATGTTAAAACAAAATATTCGTGAATTATTAGGGCAGTTCTTGTACGAAGAAACGAAGAGAAAGCCAATGATTTTACCGATTATTATGGAAGTATAAAAAAGATCACCTTTACAGGTGATCTTTTTCCAGAGTGTTGGGAAACCCTTTAGGGTTCCCAACACTCTGAAATCTTTTTGATTTTAGCAAATGAAAACAACATAAAATAATAGAATTTAGAAAAATAGCCCTCCACCAGACCCTTTTTGGTCAGATGGAGGGCTATTTTTTTCATATTTTGACAAGCTGAGGTGAGATAAGCCTGCATTTGGACAGACTTCAGCCCCCGAAACCGAGCATATCGATAGCCATGGAGTTCTTTGGCGTCCGCAAAGCTTCGCTCTATAGTTGAACAGCGTACTTTATACAACTTTTTCCCTGTAACTGTTAGCTTGTTTTTTCTAGCGATATCTTTATATTTCTCCCATACATGATGAGTGATAACTTTTGTTTCTGTTTCTTTGAAAAGCACACCTCACGTAGCGGACAAACAGCGCAGTCTTCTGGATTCGATTTATATTGACGATATCCTTCGCGATCCGTTGTCGCATACTCTAAAATACATCCCATCGGACAAGCAAATGCATTCATTTCTTCTACATATTTAAATTGGCTTTTCGGTACTTCTTTATTTCGCTTTCCAAATCGGCGATACCCCATCACCATAAATATATTTCTTTCTGATAATTTCTTACAGATATAACCTGTAAAATAGCCTGCATCAAGAGCTACAGCTTCCACCTTAAATCCGAATTTATTAATTTGAGCTTGTAGACGTGCTAAATACGGCTCGGAATCTGCCATATTTCCAGCCGTTATATAGGTATCTGTAATGATATTGTACTTCGCATCAGTTGTACGATGATCTAAGAAATGAAAACCGTTCGGTTTTCCATCTCTCATTAAAAATCCACTATCTGGATCCGTAGTGCTTATACGAGTTTTTTTAGTAGGGGTATCACTTTCCTTTCTAGGTTTTAATTCTTTTTTCCGTGTACCTCACGATCTTCGATTACCGCAGCTTCTAGTTCATCTATATAAAACTTTGCCTTTTCTTTTTTATATTTATGTACAAATTTATTTTTATTAGCATTGGCCTTAATATGTGTAGAATCTGTCATCAGTGCACGTCCTCCCACCATCCGGTTCTCCGTCGCTTGCCTCACAATCTCATCAAAAATTTCTTCGAAAATATTTGTATGAATAAAACGGGTACGGCGATTCCAACTGATTGTAGAATGATCTGGAATAGTATCTGATAGAGAAAACCCTAAAAACCAACGGTAGGCGATATTCGTTTTAATCTCCTTTTCCAATTGACGCTCAGAACGAATACCATAAAAATATCCAATAAACATCATTTTGAATAAAACGATAGGATGGATTGACGGACGTCCATTGTTTTCACAGTAATAAGGGCGTAACTTCTCCTCAATAAAATCAAAACGAATTGTCGCTTCAATCGCACGAAGGAAATGATCTTGTGGAACTAACTCTTCTACAGAAACAGATACACGTTCATCGCGATGATTTTTTAAAGCACCCATCATAAGAAATCTCTCCTTTTCCTCTTTTTTATCAGTGTTGACACATAAAAAGAGGTTCAGACACAAAAACAGGCTGTGGAGAAGACTTTCTCCACAGCCTGAAAAAAGATCACCTTTACAGGTGATCTTTTTCTTTTTTAACCCTATCGAATGAAATTTATAACTTAAGAAATAATAGTTATATACGAGTGAAAGGGGATACGATATGACAGAACGTGATCGTTATACAAATGAAGAAAAAGAAGCTGAGCCGAAAGAAATTCCGAAAGAAGCTTCTATAGTGGAGAAAATTCAACAACTTGGACAGACGAATGTCCCGCAAATGAATGAATCGCGTATTCATTGTTTAACAATTGTTGGGCAGGTGGAAGGTCATATTCAGTTGCCGCCACAAAATAAAACAACAAAATATGAGCACATCATTCCGCAAATTGTCGCGATCGAACAAAATCCGAAAATTGAAGGCTTACTTTTAATATTAAATACAGTTGGAGGTGACGTTGAAGCTGGGTTAGCAATTTCTGAAATGGTGGCTTCACTTTCAAAACCAACTGTCTCTCTTGTTTTAGGAGGAGGGCATTCAATTGGTGTACCGATTGCGGTCTCAACTGATTATTCATTTATTGCCGAAACAGCGACGATGACAATTCATCCGATTCGTTTAACAGGTCTTGTTATAGGTGTGCCGCAAACATTTGAGTATTTGGATAAAATGCAAGAAAGAGTCATTCGATTTGTGACAAAGCATTCGAAAGTAACGGAAGATCGTTTTAAAGAGCTTATGTTTGCAAAAGGGAATTTGACGCGAGATATTGGGACGAATGTAATAGGTGGAGATGCAGTGAAGTATGGTCTTATAGATGATGTCGGCGGTATTGGTAGCGCGCTACGGAAGTTAAACGAATTAATTGATACGCGTGGGGACAATCAGACAGAAGGGACAATGCTACAATGATTTTATATACAATTATGCCAGAGCAACTTGTATATCCGGCCGATTATTCACAATGCGAAAGTCAAAAAGTTGTGAATGTAAATGGCGTGGAATTAATGGTCTCTGAGGAGGATAATCAATGTTACTCGATTGTACGTGTGTTAAGTACGAATCCGTCTCACTACCTAGAGTTTGAGCCTGGACAGAAAATTACCTTTTAGCAAAAAGAAGGATTTTGTTTAGAAGCTATGGTATAATATAAAAAACAAGACGGTTGAGCAGCCATGAGTAGGCTGCTTTCTTCTGTTTATTTAACATTTTACAAGAAGTGTAAAAATAGAAGATATAAAGACCAGAAAAATAGAGAGAAAGACATATAAGTAGAGCTTTTTTAGGAAGTTGTACTTAATTTTTAGAACACGAGGTGAAGAAATGGCAAAACAAAAGCAAAGAGGGACGAAGGCAAAAGCAAGGCGTACGATAAAGCCAACTTTGTATTATGAAATCGTCGGGTTGACTCTTTTTGCACTTTCGATTATTACGATTTTACAGCTAGGTGTAGTAGGGAAATCGTTTGTGTTATTTTTTCGCTTCTTCTTTGGTGAGTGGTACATAATTGGTGTGTTAGGTGTAATAGCTTTATCTGTTGCGTTTGTTATAAAGCGTGGATGGCCAAACCTTTTAAATAAACGGCTAATAGGTGTTTATTTAATTGTATTAGCAATATTAATGTTTAGTCATATTACATTATTTAATCTTCTTACGAAAGATGGAGCTGTGCAAAATACTTCTGTAATTGTTAGTACAAAAGATTACTTCTTCCTTGAAATGAAAAAGGGCCCGGATAGTGTTCATTTAGGTGGTGGTATGTTCGGTGCGCTTATGTTCGCAACGTGTTATTTCTTATTTGACGAAGTAGGAGCATATATCATTGGAATTATTTTAGTTATACTCGGAATACTGTGTATAACAAATAAGCATATTGGAGAAGTACTTGCTCCTGTAGGGCGAATTCTTAGAAGTCAATTCGAAGTAATGCAAGGGGATTATAAAGATTGGAGATCTAAAAGGGTCGCTGAGCAAACTGAAAAGAAAAAAACAACAAGAAGTAAGAGGCGTGAACGAGTTGCCGAACAAGAAGAGGCTATTGAGCCAGTAGAAGAGATAGAAATCGGACCGCCAATTATTTCAAATTTTACTGAGAATTATCCAGTAAGTGAAGAGACGGAAAAGCGGATAGAAGAAAATGAAAATGATTTAATCACTCCTCCGTTTATTGAAGAGGCAGTTCCGGCTACACCAGAAGAGCACCCTCAAAAGAAACGAGGAGAAAAAATCGTTGAATCGCTAGAAGGTGAAACGAAAGCGCCTCCTATGCAATTTTCTAATGTGGAAAATAAAGATTATAAGCTTCCTTCGCTTGATATATTAAAGTTTCCAAAAAATAAGCAAGTTACAAATGAAAATGCGGAAATTTATGAAAATGCTCGTAAATTGGAACGTACATTCCAAAGTTTTGGTGTGAAAGCGAAAGTAACAAAAGTACATAGAGGTCCCGCAGTTACGAAGTATGAAGTGTATCCTGATATGGGAGTAAAAGTAAGCAAAATTGTTAGTTTAAGTGATGATTTAGCGCTTGCTTTAGCAGCGAAAGACATTCGTATTGAAGCACCTATTCCCGGGAAATCAGCTGTTGGGATTGAGGTTCCGAATTCAGAAGTTTCTATGGTAACGCTTAGAGAAGTTCTTGATTCAAAGGCGAATAACCACCCAGAAGAGAAGTTATTAATTGGTCTTGGACGTGATATTACAGGAGAGGCTGTATTGGCACGTTTAAATAAAATGCCCCATTTATTAGTAGCTGGTGCGACTGGTAGCGGAAAGAGTGTATGTATTAATGGAATTATTGTAAGTATTTTAATGCGTGCGAAACCGCATGAAGTAAAATTAATGATGATTGATCCGAAAATGGTAGAGTTAAATGTATATAACGGTGTTCCGCATTTATTAACGCCAGTTGTAACTGATCCGAAAAAAGCGTCACAGGCTTTGAAGAAAGTTGTGAGTGAAATGGAGCGTCGTTATGAATTATTCGCGCATAGCGGTACGCGTAACATTGAAGGGTATAACGATCATATTAAAGAGCATAATAGCCAATCGGAAGCGAAACAACCTGAATTACCATATATTGTAGTAATTGTGGACGAGTTAGCTGATTTAATGATGGTTGCATCTTCTGATGTAGAAGATGCGATTATGCGTTTAGCTCAAATGGCACGTGCTGCTGGTATTCATTTAATTATTGCGACTCAGCGTCCGTCAGTTGATGTAATTACAGGTGTTATTAAAGCGAATATTCCATCGCGTATTGCATTTGCTGTATCTTCCCAAACAGACTCTCGAACGATTCTTGACGGTGGTGGTGCAGAGAAGTTGCTGGGGCGTGGAGATATGTTGTTCATACCAATTGGTGCATCGAAACCTGTTCGTGTACAAGGAGCATTTTTATCAGATGATGAAGTTGAGAGAGTCGTAGAATATGTTGTTGCGCAACAAAAAGCGCAATATCAAGAGGATATGATTCCGCAAGATGTTCCTGAAACAAAGCAGGAAGTAGAAGATGAATTATACGATGAAGCGATTCAACTTGTAGTAGAAATGCAAACAGCATCTGTGTCTATGTTACAACGTAGATTTAGAGTAGGATATACGCGAGCGGCTCGTTTAATCGATGCTATGGAAATGAATGGTGTAGTAGGTCCTTATGAAGGTAGTAAACCGAGGGAAGTACTCATTAAAGATGTGCAAGAAAAAGTTCTTGAAAAAAGCCTAATTGTTTTACGATTAGGCTTTTTTATATGCTGTTTTTGTTATATACTATAGTCAATATAAAAGAAAGGGCTTACATAACCGGGTGCTCTTTAGAATACGAATGCTTATTGTTTTGGTTTTCGAAACGTTCGATATTTAATGTAGAAAAATGTTGAATTCTGTTGACACATATGGGAGCAAGTGGTAAGATTACTTCGAAAAGAATCACTGCCTCATATAATCTTGGAGATAAGGTCCATAAGTTTCTACCTGGCAACCATGAATTGCTAGACTATGGGGGAAAAGTGTGTAACAAAGGATGTAAGGGATCTTTGTGCCGAACTTTTTCTCGATATGAGGAATGTTTATGGTGCAAAGTTTTTTTTATGGAATAAAGAGTGAAAATTTCATCTTGAAAAATTATTAATATTTGTTCGATAATTACACTTATTTTTAGTATTTAGTAATTATGCTGTGTTGTAAGTTGAAAAAAGAGAAAAGAAGTCTTACATCAGAGGTCGAATAATTGAAATGCGGGGGAGTCTTATGTCAGTAAAATCCGATAGTCGTCACCTATATTTGCGGGTGATTGATCACATCAAAGGAAAAATTAAAGATGGGGCTTATAAAGAAAAGCAAAAGTTACCTTCAGAGTTTGATCTAGCGAAAGAGCTTGGTGTAAGTAGGGCAACTTTAAGGGAAGCACTGCGTATTTTAGAAGAAGAAAATGTTGTCATTCGTAGACATGGTGTAGGGACATTTGTAAATGCGAAACCGTTATTTTCTTCTGGAATAGAGCAGCTTTCTAGTATTACAGATATGATTTCTAGTGTGGGGAAAACACCAGGAACAATCTTTTTATCATCATCTACAACAACTTTAACAGAAGAAGAAAAAGAGAAGTTTAATTGTGAAGATGGCTTTAGTGCAGTAATGATCGAGCGTGTTCGTACAGCGGATGGGGAACCAGTTGTATATTGCATTGATAAACTGGCAAAAGAGATATTACCAGATTTATCGGGATACAATGAGGAATCGCTGCTTACTGTAATACATAATAATACGCACAAGCGAATCACATACGCAGTTGCTCACATTGAGCCGATAGGTTATCATCCGAAAATTTCACCGATTTTAGAATGTGAACCTGAGACAGCATTGCTAGTTTTAAAACAAATGCACTATGACCAAAATGATGAGCCAATCTTATATTCTATTAATTACTTTAGAGCTGACAAGTTTAGCTTCCACGTATTAAGAAAACGTATGTAGGTAAGTTCCTTTTTAGGGAGGTGACAGCAAGAAGTAGGGGACAGCAGCGTATGAATCATTAGACAAAACATTTCAGGAGGGGTTTCTAGTATGAAGAAAAAAACAGGTCTTTTATTATCGTTAACGTTAGCAGCAAGTACAGTGTTAGGTGCATGTGGTAACTCGGATAAGGCGAGCAGTGACAAGAAAGACACGAAAGACAATAAAGACTTCAAAGTTGGTTTGGTAACAGACGTTGGGGGCGTTGATGATAAGTCATTTAACCAATCTTCTTGGGAAGGATTACAAAATTTTGGTAAAGAGAATGGATTAAAAGAAAAGACAAATTATCGTTATCTACAGTCTGAAAAAGAAGCTGATTATATTCCGAATTTGAAAAAGTTCTCAAAAGATAAATATGATTTAACTTTCGGAATTGGTTATAAATTAGAAGGTGCAATTAAAGAAGTTGCAAAAGAAACTCCAAAACAACAATTCGCAATCGTTGATACTGTTGTAGATGCACCAAACGTAACAAGCATTACATTTAAAGATCATGAAGGATCATTCCTTGTAGGTGCAGTAGCAGCTATGTCAACAAAAACGAATAAAGTAGGATTTGTTGGTGGAATGAAGAGTGATTTAATTAGTAAATTCGAAAATGGATTTAAAGCTGGTGCAAAAGCAGTAAATCCAAACATTGAAATCGTATCTGAATATGCAGAAGCATTTGATAAACCTGAAAAAGGTACAGTTCTTGCTTCAGCAATGTATGGTCAAGGCGTAGATGTAATTTATCATGCTGCTGGTGGTACAGGTAACGGCGTGTTCACTGAAGCGAAAAACCGTAAGAAAAAAGGTGAGAACGTTTGGGTAATCGGTGTTGACCGTGACCAAAACCAAGAAGGTATGCCTGAAAACGTAACATTAACTTCAATGGTAAAACGTGTCGATATCGCTGTTGAAAAAGTAGCACAAGAAGCAAAAGATGGTAAATTAAAAGGCGGTAAAGTAGAAGCATTTGGTTTAAAAGATGACGGTGTTGGTATTGCAAAAACAACTGACAACGTGAAAAAAGTTAACCCTGAAATTTTAACAAAAGTAGAAGAGTTTGAAAAGAAAATTACAGATGGTGCAATTAAAGTACCAGCTACAGATAAAGAGTATAAAGAATATGAAGCTTCTCTAAAAAATAAATAGAGAAATAGCAAAGGTTAGTTCATAGAACTAACCTTTGTATGTATAAAACTTCCGAATTGCTTAATAAGTTAATAGTGTAATAGGGGAATGTTCCCTGTTAAAAGGAGGAACACAATGGAATACGTAATTGAGATGAATAACATTACGAAAGTATTCCCAGGCATTGTAGCGAATGATGATATTACGCTGCAAGTAAAGCAGGGAGAAATACATGCTTTACTTGGAGAAAATGGTGCAGGGAAATCCACATTGATGAATGTACTATTTGGTTTGTACCAGCCAGAACAAGGCGAAATTAAAATTAAAGGAAAACCTGTAAAAATTACAAATCCGAATATAGCAAATGACCTTGGTATTGGAATGGTCCATCAGCACTTTATGCTTGTTCATAATTTTACAGTTACAGAGAATATTATTCTCGGAAACGAACCGAAGAAAAAAGGGAAAATTGCTGTGGAGGAAGCTGCTAAAGAAATTCAAAAACTGTCTGAACAATACGGTTTAGCTGTAGATCCATATGCAAAAATACAAGATATTTCTGTCGGTATGCAACAGCGTGTTGAAATTTTAAAAACACTTTACCGCGGGGCAGAAATTTTAATATTTGATGAACCGACAGCTGTGTTAACACCACAAGAAATTCATGAGCTAATTCAAATTATGAAAAAGCTTGTGCAAGAAGGTAAATCTATTATTCTTATTACACATAAGTTGAAAGAAATTATGGAAGTTTGCGATCGTTGTACGATTATTCGTAAAGGAAAAGGGATTGGAACGGTTGACGTTGCAAATACGGATGAAAATAAACTTGCAGAATTAATGGTCGGACGTCAAGTGAATTTTAAAACAGAAAAAATAGACGCTACGCCAAAAGAAGAGGTGCTTTCTATTGCAAACCTTGTTGCTCACGATGCGCGTCAACTACCTGCTGTAAAAGGCCTTGACTTAACTGTTCGTGCGGGGGAAATTGTTGGGATTGCAGGGATTGATGGAAACGGACAAAGTGAATTAATAGAAGCAATTACTGGTTTACGAAAAGTTGAGTCAGGTTCTATTGCAATTAGAGGGAAAGAAATAACGAATTGGCCTGTTAGAAGAATCACAGAAGAAGGAATTGGTCATATTCCAGAAGATCGTCATAAACACGGACTCGTTCTTGATTTTTCTGTTAGAGATAATATAGTTTTGCAAACGTACTATAAAAATCCGTTTTCAAAGAAAGGGATTTTAAATTTCAGCAAAATTACAGAAAAAGCAAAGGCACTTATTGAACAGTTTGATGTACGTACACCTAGTGAACAAACGTTAGCTCGTGCACTATCTGGGGGAAACCAGCAAAAGGCAATTATTGCACGTGAAGTAGACCGTGATCCAGATTTATTAATTGCAGCACAGCCAACACGTGGCTTAGATGTAGGGGCAATTGAATTTATTCATAAGAGATTAATAGAGCAAAGAGATAAAGGAAAAGGTGTATTACTTTTATCACTAGAGTTAGAGGAAATCTTAAATGTTAGCGATCGAATTGCTGTTATTTATGAAGGGAAAATTGTAGCAATTGTTGATGCGAAAGAAACGAATGAACAACAGCTTGGATTGTTAATGGCTGGAGGAACAAAGAAAGAGCAGGTGGGTACAAATGGCTAAAAAACTTTTAACAGAACGAACGATAAATATTTTAGTCCCAGTACTATCCGTTATTTTCGGCTTACTTGTAGGAGCAATTGTAATGCTAGTTAGTGGCTATGACCCAATTGTTGGTTATAGTGCACTTTGGACAGGAATGTTTGGTAGCCCAAGTGCGATTGGTGAAACGCTTCGTACAATGATACCGCTTATTCTTGCTGGTTTATCGGTGGCGTTTGCATTTCGTACAGGTTTATTTAATATCGGGGTAGAGGGTCAATTGTTAGTTGGTTGGCTTGCAGCGGTTTGGTTTGGTTATGCAGTCTCACTACCAGCTGTTCTTCACATTCCATTATCTATTTTATTCGCAGCATTGGTAGGCGGAATTTGGGGTTTCATCCCTGGATATTTAAAGGGGAAGTTTCAAGTTAATGAAGTTATTGTAACAATTATGATGAACTATATCGCGTTATATGTAACATACGACATTATTAAGCGTTTCTTACACGAGGGCAATGATAAAACGTACGACATTAAAGAGAGTGCGTCATTATCTTCAGACTGGCTTGCTTCCATTACTGACGGTTCACGCCTTCATTGGGGAATTATTGTAGCAATTTTAATCGCTATTTTAATGTGGTTCTTATTAGATCGAACAACTTTAGGTTATGAATTAAAGTCGGTAGGATTTAATCAACATGCTTCTCAATATGCAGGTATGAAAGTTTCTCGTAATGTAGTATTTTCCATGACAATTGCTGGTGCATTTGCAGGGATTGGTGGAGCGATGGAAGGGTTAGGAACATTCCAAAGCATGACAGCGATGTCTTCGTTTACAGGGGTAGGATTTGATGGGATTGCCGTAGCGTTACTTGGTGGAAATAATCCGTTTGGCATTATCCTTTCAGCTTTATTATTTGGTGGTTTGAAAAGCGCTTCCCCTCAAATGAACTTTGAGGCAGATGTGCCATCAGAGCTTATAAACGTAATTATTGCATGTATCATCTTCTTTGTTGCATGTAGTTATGTGTTAAGATGGGCGCTTACACGCATGAGCAAGGAGGGGAAATAAATGAGCTTTTTAGATATATTAGCCATTCTTGTGACGGGTACGTTATATACATCAGCACCTATAATTTTCACAGCACTAGGTGGTGTATTTAGTGAACGATCGGGTGTTGTAAATATCGGATTAGAAGGACTAATGCTATTTGGTGCATTTATTGGAGTAGTTACAAATTTATTAATGGGTGATACTTGGGGAACGATGACTCCGTGGATTGCGCTATTATTTGCGGCAATTGGTAGTGGGTTATTTGCATTGCTTCATGCGGTAGCATCTATTACATTCCGAGCGGATCAAGTTGTAAGTGGTGTAGCGATTAACTTCTTATCCCTTGGTTTAACAGTATTTGCAATTAAGAAGATTTTTGATAAAGGGCAAACTGACTTTATTCAGTACCGTATTGAAAAGATTGATATTCCAGGCCTTTCGGATATTCCGGTTTTAGGGAAGATATTCTTCTCGAACGTACCAATAACGTCGTATATTGCCATTATTTTAGCATTCGTTGTTTGGTATGTGATTTATAAAACACCGTTCGGTCTTCGATTACGTGCTGTTGGTGAACACCCAATGGCAGCGGATACGATGGGGATTAATGTATATAAAATGCGCTATATCGGCGTTTGTATATCAGGGGTGTTTGCTGGAATTGGTGGGGCAATCTTTGCAATGTCAATTTCTAATAACTTCTCAGGGGCAACTATTACAGGACAAGGTTTTTTAGCTTTAGCTGCTATGATTTTTGGGAAGTGGAATCCACTAGGCGCACTAGGTGCAGCTCTATTCTTTGGTTTTGCTCAGTCTCTAAGTGTAACTGGCGGAACAATTCCTGTATTAGACCAGATTCCAAGTGTTTTATTAACGATATTACCGTATGTATTTACAATATTAGCACTTGTTGGTTTTGTAGGCCGATCTGAAGCTCCGAAAGCATTAGGAACGCCTTATGAAAAAGGGAAACGATGAGTATTTAGAAAGTATAAGAAAAGCTCGCACATTAGTGCGGGCTTTTCTACATAGAATATATTTAATACGGAAATTTACTCTGTTCCTTACATATTAAAGTTTTTAGAAAGGCTTAAATGTAAGCATAATAAGGAAGAAAAGTTGATTTTTTATTTCTAAAAACTGTATATTGAAGAGGAATATTCCTATATACGTAAAGGAGGGCTATTAATGAAACTAATGGAACAGCAACTACATGAATTAGGTGGCTTGCGGGTACATATTATTCCGACTGATAAATATAAAACAAATACATTTGTATTTCGTTTTAAAGCACCTTTAAATGAGGAGACGGTGACAGAGCGTGCCCTATTGCCATACGTATTGCAAAGTGCGACAGAAAAACTGCCTTCTGTAATTCGTCTTCGTCAATATTTAGAAGAATTATATGGATCTTCTTTAGCGGTAGATGTAAGTAAAAAAGGGGAAGACCATATCATCTCTATTTATGTAGATATCGCAAATGAAGTATATTTACATGATGCACCACCGTTATTTGAAAAAGCGCTTTCTATGTTATCAGATATTGTTTTACATCCAGCAACAGAGGGGAATAGTTTCCTACCTTCTATCGTAGAAAGTGAAAAAAGAGCGCTCTTGCAGCGAATTGAAGCTACTTATGATGATAAAATGCGCTATGCAAACGAGCGTTTAATCGAAGAAATGTGCAAAGTAGAACCGTATCGATTAAGTGCAAATGGAAAAAAAGAGAGTGTTGCTTCTATTACAAATGAAAGTCTGTATCAATATTATCAAAAAGTGTTAGCAGAAGATGAAATGGATCTATATATTATTGGTGATATTTCAGAAAGTGCAGTTGATCTTGTAAGTAAGTATTTTTCTATTTCAGCGCGTCCTGTGAGAGAAAGAAATGTACTCCTTCATAAGCGAAATAATGAAGAAAAAGAAGTTGTTGAAAAACAAGAATTAAAACAAAGTAAATTACACATCGGTTATCGTACGTTTGTCACATATAAAGATGAAGATTATTTCGCACTGCAATTGTTCAATGGGTTATTTGGAGGCTTTTCTCATTCGAAGCTATTCGTAAATGTGCGTGAAAAAAATAGTTTAGCGTACTATGCAGCATCACGCTTTGAAAGTCATAAAGGCTTGTTGTTTGTTATGTCAGGAATCGAAGCGAAAAATTATGAAAAAGCAGTTGAAATTATAAAAGAACAAATGCTAGCGATGCAAAATGGTGATTTTTCTGAAGAAGAGATGCATCAAACAAAAAGTGTCATTCAAAATCAAGTATTAGAGGCAATTGATACACCGCGTGGATTTGTGGAAATGCTATATCATGGCGTTATTTCAGATCGTACACGTCCAGTTGAAGAATGGCTTACGGGTATAGAAAGTGTGACGAAAGAAGAGATTGTGAAAGTTGCTAAAAATATTGAACTAGATACAATTTACTTTTTACATGGAACGGAGGGAGAATAGATGGAGAAAATTGTGTATGAGCAATTAAAAGAGACACTATATTATGAAAAACTTCCTAATGGATTAGATGTATATATTTTACCGAAGCAAGGATTTAATAAAACATTTGCAACGTTTACGACAAAATATGGTTCTGTGGACAATACATTTGTACCATTAGGTAAAGAAGAAATGATTCGTGTGCCTGATGGGATTGCTCATTTTCTTGAGCATAAATTATTTGAAAAAGAAGATCACGATGCTTTCCAATTGTTTAGTAAACAAGGAGCATCAGCAAATGCTTTCACATCCTTCACACGAACAGCTTACCTTTTTTCATGTACATCAAATGTAGAACGAAATTTAAATACATTGTTAAACTTCGTACAAGAGCCTTACTTCTCTGAAAAAACAGTTGAAAAAGAGAAGGGGATTATCGGGCAAGAAATTCAAATGTATCAAGATAATCCAGATTGGCGCTTATACTTTGGATTAATTGATAGCTTGTTTGTAAAGCATCCAATTAAAATTGATATTGCAGGGACAATCGAGTCTATTAGTAAAATTACGAAAGACCTATTATATGAATGTTACGAAACGTTTTATCATCCGAGCAATATGTTATTATTTGTTGTGGGTGCAATCGATCCAGAGAAAACAATGGATTTAGTACGTGAAAATCAAGCGAAAAAAGATTATAAAAACCAGCCAGAAATTGTACGTTCATTTGAAGAAGAACCAGATGAAGTAAATGAAAAGAAGAAAATCATTTCAATGCCTGTACAAACACCGAAATGTTTAGTTGGTATTAAAGCGACGAATTTAAAAGAAAAAGGGAAAGCCCTTTTAAAACAAGAAATTGCGCTTACGTTACTTTTAGATTATTTATTTGGAAAAAGTTCTGTTCATTACGAAGCTTTATATAATGAAGGGCTTATTGATGATTCGTTCTCATATGACTATACGGAAGAGAATAACTTCGGTTTTGCAATGGTTGGCGGTGATACGAAGCAACCTGATGAATTGGAAGAGCGTTTGAAAGGTATTTTATTAAACACAAATTATGATCAATTAGATGAGGCAGCATTAGAACGAGTAAAGAAAAAGAAAATTGGTGGTTTTTTACGGTCGTTGAATTCACCGGAATATATTGCAAATCAATTTACACGATATGCGTTTAATGAATCTAGCTTGTTTGATGCATTGACTGTATTAGAAGGTCTAACTGTTCAAGATTTACAAGAAGTAGCAAAATTATTATTATCAGAAGAAAAAATGAGTGTTTGTCAAGTTTTACCGAAAAAATAAAAGGTTTCATAATAATACCCTCATCTTATCATTGATAAATTATAAGATGAGGGTATTATTTAGTTGTATGAAAAATGAGCTTGTAGAGATAAGAGAGGGAAATTATGAAAAAGTATGCATTAGTAACTGGAGGGAGCGGAGGAATCGGCTCTGCTATTTCAAAACAATTAATTCAGGATGGATATACAGTATATGTTCATTACAATAACAGTGAAGAGAAGGTAAATGAGTTACAGAAGGAATGGGCTGAAGTGATTCCTGTTCAAGCAAATTTAGCTTCTAGTGATGGAGCAGAGCAGTTGTGGGGACAAATTAAACATCCCATTGATGTTATCGTATACGCAGCTGGGAAGAGTATCTTTGGGCTAGTAACAGATGTAACAAACGATGAATTGGATTATATGGTGGAACTTCAAGTGAAGAGCATCTATAAACTACTATCAATGGCACTTCCGCCAATGATTCAGCGAAAAAGCGGTAACATTGTACTTATTTCGTCTATATGGGGACAAATTGGCGCATCATGTGAAGTGCTTTACTCAATGGTAAAAGGTGCGCAAAATTCTTATGTAAAAGCTTTAGCAAAAGAAGTTTCATTAAGTGGATTACGTGTTAATGCAGTATCACCAGGAGCAATTGAAACGGAAATGTTAAGTGTATTTTCAGAAGAGGATAAGAATGAAATTGCTGAAGAGATTCCATTAGGTAGATTGGGATTACCAGAAGAGGTAGCAAAAACGGTATCATTCCTCGTATCACCAGGAGCATCTTACATAACTGGACAAATTATCGGAGTGAATGGCGGTTGGCATTGTTAAAAATTTCTTACATAAAAAATAAAAAAATGTACAAATTAAGCATGATTCTATTACTAAGTAGTGAGGTGCTTAAACATGTCAGTGTTAGATAATTTTGATCAGTGGAAGAGCTTTTTAGGAGAACGTTTAGAACAAGCGGGAGGAAAAGGGCTTGATGGTGGTGCCGTATCAGATATGGCATTTCGTGTTGGTGATTATTTAGCAAATGAAGTAGAAGCACGCAACGATCAAGAAAAATTATTGTCTGAGCTTTGGAAAGTTGCTGATGAACAAGAGCAACATACAATCGCAAATTTAATGGTGAAGTTTGTACAACATAAGTAAAAGTAGAGAGGAGAAACTCCTCTCTACTTTTTTTGTATAATAATTAAGAGGGATAGATTATACATTTAGCTTCCCTATTAAGGTGAAATCATATAATATAGTACGTAGGTGTAAAGTAAGCGTGGGGGAGTGATCTTGGATGATTGAATGGTATTTTGAATATGAAATACATAAAAACCGACCTGGCTTACTTGGTGACGTTTCTTCGTTAATCGGTATGCTTGGCATCAATATTGTCACAATTAATGGTGTAGATAATGCACGACGTGGACTTCTACTTATGTGTGATAATCAAGAGCAAATCTCTAGACTTGAATCAATTCTAAATACGATGGATAATATAACGGTAACGAAATATCGTCCGCCAAAGCTTAGAGATAAGCTAGCAGTTAGACATGGTAGGTATATACAACGAGATGCAGATGATAAGAAGACATTTCGATTTGTACGTGATGAATTAGGATTACTTGTAGACTTTATGGCGGAGATAATGAAAAAAGAAGGTCATAAGCTAATTGGGATACGAGGAATGCCTCGTGTCGGAAAAACAGAATCCATTGTTGCCGCAAGTGTTTGTGCAAATAAGAGATGGCTATTCGTATCATCGACTCTTATTAAGCAAACTGTTCGTAGCCAATTGATTGAAGATGAGTATAGCGACGATAATATTTTCATATTAGATGGAATTGTATCAACAAAGCGTGCAAATGAAAGACATTGGCAGCTTGTTCGTGAAATCATGAGGTTACCTGCAACGAAAGTTGTGGAACATCCAGATGTATTTGTGAGTCAGTCGGAATACACATTGGATGATTTTGATTATATTATCGAATTGCGTAACGATTATGATGAAGAAATTCAATATAATTTAGTAGATGAAATTGAGCAAGGTACGCAAAATAATTTCTCTATGTTTGACTTTTAAAGAAATATTGAGGTGTTAGTAGTGACGGAATTAGGACAAAAGCTGACAGGAGCAAGAGAAGCGAAAGGCTTGTCTATTGATCAGCTGCATGAAATTACAAAAATTCAAAAACGCCATTTAGTAGCGATTGAAGAAGGCAATTATGATGTATTGCCAGGGGCTTTTTATGCGCGTGCATTCATTAAACAATACGCAGATGCGGTTGGATTAAATGGAGAGGAACTGCTTGTAGAATATCAGAGTACGATACCACAATCTGAAAAACACGATGTTCCACAAGTATCAACTGGACAGAAAACACAAGAAACAATGCAAAAATCTTCATCATGGCCAATTGCAGATCATATGCCAAAAATTTTGATTGCGTTATTAGTAATTGCATTTGGAGTGGTAGTCTGGTTTGTTATTCAAGCGTTAACTGGAAAAGATGATAGGCAAGTTCCAAATGCTCAAAGTGAGAAAATTGAAGTTCAAAAAGCAAAAAATTCTCCGCTAGATACGAAGAAAGATGAAGAGAAAGCGGAAGAGCCAAAAAAAGAAGAACCAAAGAAAGAAGAGCCAAAGAAAGAAGAACCAAAGAAAGAGGAACAACCAACGGGACAACAAGAAATTAAAGTAGTTGGAACAACTGGTAAGGTATCTACTTTGGAAATTCATAATAATAAAACATTAGAACTGGAAATATCGGGTAAAGGTGCGAGTTATGTAGATGTTAAAGATGATGCTGGGAACGAAATTCTAAACACTACAGTACAAGGTGGCCAAATAGAAAAACGTGATTTATCAACAGTAAAAGAAGTGCGACTTAATATTGGAAATGCAACGAATGTTGAAGTTAAACTGAATGGTCAAGTGGTTGCTTTCCCATTGGATCCAGAAAAAGAACTTCACCAAAGATTGGTGATAAAAAACCAAGGGATAGGGCAACCTGCACAATAACAGTCATCGCTTCGATGACTTTTTTCAATGAACAAATGTTTTTGATATGATGGAGGAATAGCTGTGAATTTACCAAATAAAATTACAATATCTAGAATCTTCTTAATTCCAATTTTTATGGTAATTATGTTAGCGCCCTTTGAGTGGGGCTCATTTATAATTGGTGATGTAGAGTTACCAATTCAACATTTAGTAGGGGCACTTATCTTTATTATTGCTTCGGCTACAGATTGGATTGATGGACATTATGCAAGAAAGTATAATCTTGTAACGAATTTAGGGAAATTCCTTGACCCGTTAGCAGATAAATTACTTGTTTCGGCAGCACTTATCACATTGGTAGAAATGCAATATGTACCTGCTTGGATCGTTATTGTAATTATAAGCCGTGAGTTTGCAGTAACAGGTTTACGCCTTGTACTTGCTGGGACAGGGGAAGTAGTGGCAGCAAATCAGTTAGGGAAAATTAAGACATGGACACAAATTATTGCGATTGCAGCGTATTTATTACACGATGTACCTTTAAATTTAATCCATATCCCAGTTGCTGATATTTTCATATGGATTGCATTAATCTTTACTGTTATTTCAGGATGGGATTATTTCTGGAAAAATAGGGCTGCTTTTGTAAACTCAAAATAGAAGTTTTATGGGGGAATTGGGATGAATGCTGAGATTATTGCGGTTGGAACTGAATTGTTACTTGGACAAATTGCAAATACAAATGCCCAGTTTTTATCTGAAAAGTTAGCTTCAATTGGAATAAATGTGTACTATCATACTGTTGTGGGTGATAATAACAAGCGATTACAAAAGGCAATTGAATTGGCTGAAGAGCGCGCTGATATGCTTATTTTTACAGGCGGATTAGGGCCGACAAAAGACGATTTGACGAAAGAAACAATAGCGTCTAGCTTAGGTGAAGAGCTTGTGTATGATGAAACAGCATTAACATCTATAAGCGATTATTTTAAGCGTACAGGCCGTGAATTTACGGAAAATAATAAAAAGCAGGCGCTCGTTCTAAGTGGATCGACTGTGTTTGCGAATGATCACGGTATGGCGCCTGGCATGGGGTTAAATAAAAACGGAAAAGTTTATATTTTATTACCAGGGCCACCAAAAGAAATGAAGCCGATGTATGTAAGTTACGTAGAGCCTTTTTTACGTAACTTTACAACAGGGGAAAATATTTATTCTCGCGTTCTTCGCTTTTTCGGTATTGGGGAATCTCAATTAGAGGTAAAAGTTCAAGATTTAATTGATGGACAAACGAACCCGACCATTGCACCACTCGCAAATGATGGAGAAGTGACATTACGTTTAACTGCAAAACATCATGATGCGAATGAGGCGGAGAAACTAATTCAACATGTGGAAAATTTGATTTTAGAAAGAGTAGGAGAATTTTTCTACGGATATAACCAAGATTTTCTTCAGTACAAGGCAATAGAGTTATTGAAGCAAAAAGGGTTAACTTTAGCATGTGCAGAAAGTTTAACAGGCGGTCTCTTTGGAAATCAAGTAACAGAAAATGCGGGTGTTTCGTCTGTGTTTAAAGGCGGTGTCATTTGTTATCAAAATGAAGTAAAGCAACAAATTTTACATGTACCTGAAGAAGTGTTACGTACTGACGGCGCGGTTAGTAAGCGGTGTGCTCGTTATCTTGCTGAAAATGTAAAGAAACTGTTAAAAGCAGATATCGGAATTAGTTTTACTGGGGTGGCAGGACCTGATGCTTCAGAGTATAAAGAACCAGGAACAGTATTTGTTGGATTGGCGATTAAGGATGAACCGACTGAAGTCTTCTCTCTTAATTTAAGTGGAAGTCGTCAACAAATTAGAGAACGCTCTGCAAAATATGGATTTTATCATTTATATAAAAAGCTAGAAGAGATATAAATTTCTTCTAGTTTTTTTTGTGGGGAAATCGAGTTTTATTTGATGGAAAATAAAAAAATCGAATAAATGTTCGATTTTTGTTGGCAAATTGAATTGAAAATAGGTATAATAAGATTAGCAATTCAGCTAAGGAGGAATTTTGAATGAGTGATCGTCAAGCGGCATTAGATATGGCGTTAAAACAAATAGAGAAGCAATTCGGTAAAGGTTCAATTATGAAATTAGGAGAACAAGCAGAGCGTAGAATTTCTACAATTTCAAGTGGTTCTTTAGCACTTGATGTGGCACTAGGGGTAGGCGGATACCCACGTGGACGTATTATTGAAATTTATGGACCTGAAAGTTCAGGTAAAACAACAGTTTCACTACACGCAATCGCGGAAGTGCAGCGTCAAGGTGGACAAGCGGCGTTCATTGATGCGGAGCATGCGATGGATCCTGTATATGCACAAAAATTAGGTGTTAACATCGATGAATTATTATTATCACAGCCTGATACAGGGGAGCAAGGATTAGAAATCGCAGAAGCACTTGTACGAAGTGGCGCGGTTGATATTATCGTAATTGACTCTGTAGCAGCTCTTGTACCGAAAGCTGAGATCGAAGGAGACATGGGTGACTCTCACGTTGGTTTACAAGCACGTTTAATGTCACAAGCACTTCGTAAACTTTCAGGTGCAATCAACAAATCAAAAACAATCGCAATCTTTATCAACCAAATTCGTGAAAAAGTTGGGGTTATGTTCGGGAACCCAGAAACAACTCCAGGTGGTCGCGCGTTGAAATTCTATTCAACTGTCCGTCTTGAAGTGCGTCGTGCTGAGCAGTTAAAACAAGGTAACGACATCGTTGGTAATAAAACGAAGGTAAAAGTAGTTAAAAATAAAGTAGCACCACCATTCCGTGTTGCTGAAGTTGATATTATGTACGGAGAAGGTATTTCAAGAGAAGGTGAAATCTTAGATATGGCTTCTGAACTTGATATCGTTCAAAAGAGCGGTGCTTGGTACTCTTATAATGAAGAACGCTTAGGACAAGGTCGTGAAAATTCGAAGCAATTCTTAAAAGAGAATACGGATTTAAGAGAAGAGATTGCCTTCTTTGTTCGTGAACATCACGGAATTGGTGAAGACTCTGGTGTTGAAGACACGGAAGGTTCAACTATTCAAGATTAAAAAATAAAGACACGCTCCCGTGTCTTTATTTTTAATGTCTTATGAAAGCGTTGTATATAGCTGGAGATAAAATATTTATTCTATTCAAAAGGCAATGTGTATAAGGGAATATTCATATATTTTAAGGGGATAAATTGGGATTTGCTAAGGTTTTCCAGGATAATATGCCGTCTGTTTTTTTAATCCATATAAGATTCAGAGCTGAAGGTAAAGAAAGTAAAAGTAGACAACGCTTGACAATGAAAATTGCGATAGATACAATGAGAATGTATATTTTTTCTTATATACGATACACTCTTCTCAAGAAGAGAAGTAATATTCGGAGTAAGACTTAAATCTTGCCGAAATAATAATATGACATTTTAATTGTGAAATGAAGAAAGTCCCTTAAAAAAGCGGGACGACGGTCTTTGCTGTACGTTGAAATTCAATGTACATGCCGACAGTCTTTTTTCATTCATAGCAAGGGGAGGTGAAATCATGAGTAGTACAGTTTGGATACTCATCTCCATTTTGCTTGCAACAGTCGGTGCAGTTGTTGGCTTTTTTGTTCGAAAGTCTATTGCTGAAGCGAAGATTAATGGTGCAACTAATGAAGCGAAACGTATTCTAGACGAAGCGAATCGTGAGGCAGAAGCACTTAAAAAAGAAGCGCTTTTAGAAGCAAAGGATGAAATTCATACACTTCGTACAGAAGCTGAATTAGAAATTCGTGACCGTAGAAGCGAATTACAAAAACAAGAAAATCGTTTAATGCAAAGAGAAGAGAACCTTGATCGTAAAGACGAAACGCTCGATAAGCGCGAGCAACAGTTGGAAAAGAAAGAGGATTCTCTTGTAGCGAAACAACAACAGATTGAAGAGTTGGAAAGCAAAGTGGGAGAGTTAGTTCAAAAGCAACAAACAGAATTAGAGCGCATTTCCAATCTGACACGCGAACAAGCGAAAGCAATTATTCTTGGTAAAGTAGAAAGTGAAGTTTCTCATGAAATTGCCGTTATGGTAAAAGAAAGTGAAGTTCGTGCGAAAGAAGAAGCGGATAAGAAAGCAAAAGAGATTTTATCTCTTGCAATGCAAAGATGTGCAGCTGATCATGTTGCTGAAACAACCGTTTCGGTTGTAAATCTTCCAAACGACGAAATGAAGGGACGTATTATCGGACGTGAAGGTCGTAATATTCGTACGCTAGAAACGTTAACAGGTATTGACCTTATTATCGATGATACACCAGAAGCGGTAATTCTATCTGGATTCGACCCGATTCGTCGTGAAACAGCTCGTATCGCTCTTGATAAACTAGTACAGGACGGACGTATTCACCCAGCGCGTATTGAAGAGATGGTCGAAAAATCAAGACGTGAAGTGGACGAGTATATTCGTGAAGTCGGAGAGCAAACAACGTTTGAAGTGGGTGTTCATGGCTTACATCCAGATTTAATTAAGATTTTAGGTCGTTTAAAATACCGTACAAGTTACGGACAAAACGTCTTAAAGCACTCTATGGAAGTTGCATATTTAACTGGACTTATGGCAGCGGAGCTTGGTGAGGATGAAAAACTAGCAAGACGTGCTGGTCTATTACATGATATTGGAAAAGCAATTGATCATGAAGTAGAAGGTAGCCACGTTGAAATTGGTGTTGAACTCGCAACGAAATATAAAGAGCACCCTGTTGTAATAAACAGTATCGCATCTCACCATGGTGACACAGAACCAACTTCTATCATTGCAGTTCTAGTTGCAGCAGCAGATGCATTATCAGCTGCAAGACCGGGAGCTCGTAGTGAAACACTTGAGAACTACATTCGTCGTCTTGAAAAGTTAGAAGAAATTTCAGAGTCTTATGAAGGCGTAGAAAAATCTTTCGCAATTCAAGCAGGACGTGAAGTTCGTATTCTGGTAAAACCGGATACAATTGATGATTTAGAAGCTCATCGTTTAGCTCGTGATATTCGAAAACGTATCGAAAATGAACTGGATTATCCAGGACATATTAAAGTTACTGTTATTCGTGAAACACGTGCAGTGGAATACGCAAAATAAAGTGGTGAAACACCACTTTATTTTTTTGTGTTGGAATTGGGTAAAATAAAGAAAATTATTTATGAGAAATATGCAAGTGAAAGAAACTTTTAATATTATAAGGAAATTGCTTGTAGAGTAAGGTAATAAAAAATGCAGTACATAGAAAGGGTAAGACATATGAGAATATTATTTGTTGGGGATGTAGTAGGATCTCCTGGTAGAGACATGATTCAACAGTACGTACCGGCATTAAAGAAAAAATATACACCTACAGTAACAATCATTAATGGAGAAAATGCTGCGGGTGGACGTGGAATTACGGAAAAAATATATCGAAACTTTTTGGAGTGCGGGGCACAGGCAGTTACGCTTGGAAACCATGCTTGGGATAATCGTGAAGTATTTGAATTTATTGATGATGCTAAATATCTTGCAAGACCAGCTAATTTCCCAGAAGGAACGCCAGGAAAAGGTCTTATCTTTGTGAACTGTAACGGAACAGAAGTTGCGGTAATTAACTTACAAGGACGTACTTTCCTTCCTCCAATTGATTGTCCATTCCGTAAAGTGGATGAATTAATCAATATTGCAAAAAAACGTACTAATATTATCTTTGTTGATTTTCATGCTGAAACAACAAGTGAGAAGCAGGCGTTAGGTTGGTACGTAGATGGTCGTGCTACAGCTGTAGTAGGTACACATACACACGTTCCTACAGCTGATAATCGTATATTACCAAGCGGAACAGCTTATATTACAGATGTTGGTATGACAGGACCGTATGATGGTATTTTAGGTATGGATCGCGAAGCGGTATTGAAGAAGTTTTTAACGAACTTACCAGTACGTTTTGAAGTAACGAATGGCAGAACGCAATTAAGTGCAGTTTTAATCGATGTGGATCCAAATACAGGGAAAGCGAAGAAAATTGAACGCATTTTAATTAATGATGATCAGCCGTTTTTTGAGTAATTTTTAACGAAAAGTTAGAGAAGTCATTATATTTTAATTTTTTAGAAAAATTACAGAAATTTAGCAGGAATACGTGCCATTCCTCGTGAATATAAGTTAAAGTGAAATAATTGCTATTACTTTTTATAAAAACGAGGAGGAAACGCGGAATGGAAATATTAAAAGTTAAAGCAACGTCGGTCCCTAATTCTGTAGCTGGTGCACTTGCAGGTGTTATTCGCGAACGCGGAACAGCAGAAATTCAAGCTATTGGTGCAGGTGCATTGAATCAAGCGGTAAAGGCAGTAGCAATTGCAAGAGGATTTGTAGCGCCTAGTGGTTTGGATCTGATTTGTATCCCAGCGTTTACAGATATTATGATCGATGGCGAAGAGCGTACAGCAATAAAATTAATTGTAGAACCTCGTTAAGTTGAAACAACCTGTTTGCATTTATGCAAACAGGTTGTTTTTATAGTGGAGGAATGAATATGAAAATTTTTGATGCTCATTGCGATGTACTCTTTCAGTTATGGAGTGCAAAGGGAAAAAAAGACTTTCAAAACGATTCACAATTACATATTACATTTGAACAATTAAAGAAAAGAAAAGGAAGTATACAATGCTTTGCGATATATGTACCAGAAACAGTAGCGTATGAAAAGCGCTTTGAAGTTGCACTGCAAATGATAGATATTTTTCATAGTGAAATTCTATCGCTACCAGGAATGAAGTTTATTCAGACAAAAAACGATATTAACATGCTAAAACAGGACGAGATTGGAGCGTTATTAACATTAGAAGGATGCGAAGCGATTGGAAAAGAAGCGATGAGATTACGTTTGTTTTATCGCTTAGGTGTACGTTCCTTTGGATTAACATGGAACTATGCTAATTTATTAGCTGATGGGGCGCTAGAGACACGTGGTGCAGGCTTAACTACATTTGGTAGACAAGTTGTACAAGAACTTAATATGTTAGATTTATGGACCGATGTGTCTCATTTAAATGAAAGAAGCTTTTGGGATGTTATAGAAATAGCTAAAAAGCCAATTGCATCTCACTCAAACTGTTATCAACTTTGTGGGCATCCACGCAATTTAACCGATGAACAAATAAGAGCTCTCATAAAGAAAAATAGCATTATTGGTATTACATTCGTACCGCAGTTTTTAACGAATGAAAGACAAGCGAATATAGCAGATATATTAAGACATGTGGAATATATTTGTTCATTAGGTGGAGAAAAAAATATAGGATTCGGTTCTGATTTTGATGGGATTTTAGAAACTGTTGTAGGTGTAGAAGCATATAGGGATTATGAAAATATAATTAATCACCTGTGTAAAAAGTATAGTGAATCAACTGTAGATCGATTTTTGTATAAAAATTTTGTTGACGGTGTAACGTTCTAAAGATTGTGTTTTAAAAATTCAGAAAAATTAAAATAAATTCACTTGAATTTATTGATTTTTTTAAGACCTAATACTAGAATGGTAAACGAAATAGCTTTATACTAAAGATTCAGGGAAATCAGAAGAGGCATAATTTGCGTCCATTGTAGTTTATTTGTATAAAAAATGCTAAACTAATACTGTAAAAAAATACACTACAATGAATGCAGCCAAAAGGGGTGTAGGAGATGATTAGTCAACTTTCATGGAAAGTTGGAGGCCAACAAGGTGAAGGAATTGAAAGTACAGGGGAAATCTTCTGTATTGCATTAAACCGATTAGGATATTACCTATACGGTTACCGCCACTTCTCATCACGTATTAAAGGCGGCCATACAAATAATAAAATTCGTGTAAGTACAACAGAAGTACGCGCGATCTCAGATGATTTAGATATTTTAATTGCTTTTGATCAAGAAACAATTGATTTTAACTTCCACGAACTACGTCCGGGCGGAATTGTAGTTGCGGATGCGAAATTTAATCCAACAATACCTGATAATACAGATGTAAATCTATATGTGATACCGTTTACAGATATTGCTTCAGAATTAGGCACATCATTAATGAAAAACATGGTTGCTGTTGGGGCATCTAGTGCGGTATTAGGATTAGACGAAACAGCGTATTTAGAGGTTGTTGAAGAAATCTTTGGTCGTAAAGGAGAGCAAGTCGTTCAAAAGAATATGGAAGCCATTAAACGCGGCTCTCAATATATGAAAGAATTGCTTGGTGAAAAAGTAAATATGATGCAGCTTGAAAAAGCTGACGGTAAGAAACGCATGTTTATGATTGGAAACGACGCAATCGCATTTGGTGCAGTAGCTGGTGGTGCTCGCTTTATGTCTGCATATCCAATCACACCTGCATCTGAAATTATGGAATACTTAATTAAAAAGTTACCGAAAGTCGGCGGGACAGTAATCCAAACTGAGGATGAAATCGCAGCTTGTACAATGGCAATCGGTGCAAACTACGCTGGTGTTCGTACATTAACTGCATCTGCTGGTCCTGGTCTTTCTTTAATGATGGAAGCAATAGGTTTAGCAGGTATTACTGAAACACCGCTAGTTATCATTGATACACAACGTGGTGGTCCAAGTACGGGCTTACCAACAAAACAAGAGCAGTCTGACTTAATGGCTATGATTTACGGAACGCATGGTGAAATTCCAAAAATCGTAATGGCGCCAAGCACAGTTGAAGAGGCTTTCTATGATATTGTAGAAGCGTTTAACTTAGCTGAAGAATACCAAGTACCTGTTATTTTCTTAACAGATTTACAGCTTTCCTTAGGGAAACAAACTGTAGAACCACTTACGTTAGATAAAGTGGAAATTCGTCGTGGTAAGCTTGATTTAGAAGTAGAATTACCAGAACGTGAGAATAAAGCATACTTCAAACGTTATGAAGTAACAGAAGACGGCGTTTCACCACGTGTTTTACCTGGTATGAAAAATGGTATTCACCATGTTACAGGTGTAGAACATGATGAAACGGGTAAACCATCTGAATCAGCAATAAACCGTAAAGATCAAATGGACAAACGTTTCCGTAAAATGGCGAACTTAAAGTTTAATACCCCTGTTTATAAAAATGTTAAGCATGATGACGCAGACGTATTGCTAGTTGGTTTTAACTCAACACGTGGTGCGATCGAAGAGGCAATGCAGCGTTTAGAACAAGAAGGAATGAAAGTAAACCATGCTCATGTACGTTTAATTCATCCTTTCCCAACAGCTGAAATCGATCCACTTGTGAAAAAAGCGAAGCGTGTAGTGGTAGTAGAAAATAATGCAACTGGTCAGCTTGCTAACATTATGAAAATGAATCTTGGTAATGGTGAGAAAATTTCTAGTCTTTTAAAATATGACGGAAACCCATTCTTACCGAAAGAGATTTACAACGAATGCAAAAAAGGGGTTGTATTAAATGGCAACATTTAAGGACTTTCGTAACAGTGTAAAACCGAACTGGTGCCCAGGTTGCGGAGACTTCTCAGTACAAGCTGCGATTCAGCGTGCGGCAGCTAACGTTGGTTTAAATCCAGATGAACTAGCTGTTATTTCTGGTATCGGCTGTTCAGGTCGTATTTCAGGTTATATTAATTCATACGGTTTGCATAGTATTCATGGACGTGCTCTTCCAATCGCACAAGGTGTGAAGATGGCAAATCGTGATTTAACAGTTATCGCATCAGGTGGTGACGGTGATGGTTTTGCGATTGGTATGGGACATACAATCCATTCTATCCGTCGTAACATTGACATTACGTATATCGTAATGGATAACCAAATTTACGGATTGACAAAAGGTCAAACTTCACCACGTAGTGAAGCTGGATTTAAAACGAAAAGTACACCACAAGGTTCAATTGAACCATCACTAAATGTTATGGAAATGGCTTTAACAGCTGGTGCGACATTTGTGGCGCAAAGTTTTTCAAGTGATTTAAAAGAATTAACACAAATTATTGAAGCTGGTATTAATCATAAAGGATTTTCATTAATTAACGTATTTAGTCCATGTGTTACTTACAATAAAGTAAATACTTATGATTGGTTTAAAGAGAATTTAACGAAACTAAGTACAGTAGAAGGATATGATCCATCTAACCGCATGATGGCTATGCAAACATTAATGGAAAAGAACGGGTTAGTAACTGGTTTAATTTATCAAAATACAAAGCAGCCTTCTTACCAAGAGCTTGTAAAAGACTATAGCGAAAAGCCTTTAGTGCAAGCTGATTTGAATATGGATCAGAAAATGTTTGATGAGCTTGTTGCTGAATTTATGTAATGCTAAAAGAAAAGGTTGCCACTTGGCAACCTTTTTTGAGTGAATAAAAATAATGAATAGATTTGTTTACTTAGAAAATTCAGAATGATAAAATAATATATAAATCGTTGTATAGAAATAGCATGTTCATTAACTGTAGAATGTAAAATAGGATAAGAGTGCTTCTTCGTTAAAATTGGCTAAAGGCTCTATACTATGATAATGTGTATAGGGATAAAGCAATATGCTTTTGGGTAGGACAAGATGAAATACTAAAAAGGGAATGTCTATTGGTGTGGGGAAGACTTCATTCTTACGGATGATTAGATCGATTACTCAAGTTTCAAAGGGCAAGTTATCTCTCAAGCTATCTAACATCATTGAGATGGGTCTAAGCGCATTAAAATGGACTACAGAGTGTGTATAGTTAAGGGTGAAAGGAGATTACCGATGAACGAGCAACAACGATTAGCAAGTCGACAAGCAAATTCCTCTACGAAAAAAGAAGAGAAAGATTATAGTAAATACTTTGAAAGTGTATACCAACCACCTTCCTTGAAAGATGCAAAAAAGCGTGGGAAAGAAGAAGTTAAAATTGAACGAGATTTTGGCTTACCTGAAGAGTTCCGCAATTTTGGCGCAGGAAGAAAGTTTTACATTCGTACATATGGCTGCCAAATGAATGAGCATGATACTGAAGTAATGGCGGGGATTTTTACAACACTTGGATATGAGCCAACTTTTTCAACTGAAGAGGCCGATATCATTTTATTAAATACTTGTGCAATCCGTGAAAATGCTGAAAATAAAGTGTTCGGTGAACTTGGTCATTTAAAATCATTAAAGCGAAGAAACCCGGATCTTTTAATTGGTGTATGTGGTTGTATGTCTCAAGAGGAATCTGTTGTAAATAAAATTATGCAAAAAAATCAGCATGTAGATATGGTGTTTGGTACACATAATATTCATAGATTACCGTATATCTTAAAGGACGCAATGTTCTCAAAAGAGACGGTGGTTGAAGTTTGGTCAAAAGAAGGGGACGTAATTGAAAACCTTCCGAAAGTACGTCGTGGTGATATTAAAGCTTGGGTAAATATTATGTATGGCTGTGATAAGTTCTGTACATATTGTATTGTACCGTATACACGCGGAAAAGAGCGCAGCAGACGTCCAGAAGATATTATTAAAGAAATTCGCCATTTAGCAGCGAACGGTTATAAAGAAATTACGTTACTTGGACAAAACGTAAACGCATACGGTAAAGACTTTGAAGATATACAATATGGTCTTGGCGATTTAATGGATGAACTTCGTAAAATCGATATCGCACGTATTCGTTTTACAACAAGTCATCCACGTGATTTTGACGATCATTTAATTGATGTTCTTGGAAAAGGTGGTAACCTCGTAGAACATATCCACTTACCAGTTCAATCTGGTAGTACAGATATGCTTAAAATTATGGCGCGTAAATATTCGCGTGAGCATTATTTAGAGCTTGTACGAAAAATTAAAGAAACGATTCCGAATGCAGTCCTAACAACGGATATTATCGTTGGTTTCCCAAATGAAACGGATGAGCAATTTGAAGAAACGATGTCGCTATATCGTGAAGTAGGATTTGATACGGCATTTACATTTATTTATTCCCCGCGCGAGGGTACACCAGCTGCAAAAATGAAAGATAATGTGCCGATGGAAGTGAAGAAAGAGCGATTACAACGCTTAAATACACTAGTGAATGAATATGCTGTTAATAAGAATAAGCGTTATATAGGGCAAATTGTAGAAGTATTAGTTGATGGAGAAAGTAAAAATAATCCTGAAGTACTTGCGGGGTATACACGTACGAATAAACTTGTAAACTTCGTTGCTTCAAAATCTTTAATTGGTCAGCTTGTGAAAGTAAAAATAACAGAAGCAAAAACTTGGTCACTTAACGGGGAATTGGTTAAGGAGCCGATTGAGGTGAAATAATAGATGAAAGTATATACGAAAGATGAAATTGTTGAGCAAGCGAAAGAATTAGCGAAAATGATCTCTGAAACAGAAGAAGTCGACTTCTTTAAGCGAGCAGAAGCACAAATTCATAAAAATGAAAATGTAAAGCGAGCAATTGATGAAATTAAAGCTTTGCAAAAACAAGCAGTAAACTTGCAACATTATGGGAAATGGGAAGCTTTGAAAAAAGTAGAAGCTGAAATTGATGCGCTTCAAGATAATTTAGATAGTATCCCAGTTGTACAGGAGTTTAAATCTTCACAAACATATGTAAATGATTTACTGCAGCTAGTTGCTAGTACGATTTCTAACAATGTAACAGATGAAGTATTAGCTTCAACTGGTGGCGATGTGTTGAAGGGTGAAACTGGTGCAGCAGTAGAAAGTAAAAAAGGAAATTGTGGTTGTTAAAGAGATGTCTTATTGACATCTCTTTTTTTTATGGGTTATAACGTAAATTCTTCTCAAAAAAAGAATGACACATTCCGCTATTGTCACGCATATGATTAAGTGAATAGTGATTGAGGAGGGTTACGAATGTCCGAATTTAGAGAGATTATTACAAAAGCAGTGGTTGGAAAAGGACGTAAGTATACAAAGTCAACGCATACATGTGAATCGAATAATGAGCCAACAAGTATTTTAGGGTGCTGGGTAATTAACCATTCGTACGAAGCGAGAAAGAATGGAAAACATGTGGAAATTGAAGGTTTCTATGATGTAAACACTTGGTATTCATTTGATGGAAACACAAAGACCGAAGTTGTAACAGAACGTGTTAACTACACTGACGAAGTAAGCATTGGGTATCGTGATAAAAACTTCTCGGGTGACGATTTAGAAATTATTGCTCGTGTAATTCAACCGCCAAATTGTTTAGAAGCTCTTGTATCACCAAATGGTAATAAAATTGTTGTGACGGTAGAACGTGAATTTGTAACAGAAGTAGTTGGAGAAACGAAAATTTGTGTAAGTGTAAATCCTGAAGGTTGCGTAGAATCAGACGAGGATTTTCAAATCGATGATGATGAGTTTGAAGAATTAGATCCGAACTTTATCGTCGATGCAGAAGAAGAGTAATAGAAAGCTAGGGAGAAGTTCTTCCTAGCTTTTTACATTACATAAGTGGTGCTGAATGAACATGATTTCTTATGAAATGTGCTATAATGAGGAAAGACTCCTGAAATAGGAGATATGGGTGTCCGTGAAGTGTGACATATATGAATATAGATTATTATGTAAGAATTATGGAGGAAAGACATGACGCAATATACCCCTATGATACAGCAATACTTAAAGGTTAAGGCAGACTATCAAGATGCCTTTTTATTTTTCCGATTAGGTGATTTTTATGAAATGTTCTTTGAAGATGCGGTTAAAGCAGCTCATGAACTTGAAATTACATTAACGAGCCGAGATGGTGGTAGTAGTGATCGTATACCAATGTGCGGTGTACCGCATCATGCAGCTAAAAATTATATTGAACAACTTGTTGAAAAAGGATATAAAGTAGCTGTTTGTGAGCAAGTGGAAGATCCAAAAACAGCTAAAGGTGTAGTACGTCGTGAAGTAGTACAACTAATTACGCCAGGAACGATGATGGAAGGGCGTACAATAGACGAGAAAGAGAATAACTTCTTAGCAGCATTAACACATTTCGAAGATGGATCTTATGCGCTAGCTTGTAATGACTTAACGACTGGACAAAATACAGTGACGTTGTTAACAGGTTCAGTAGAAGATATTTTATTAGAAGTGTATGCAACTGGTTCAAAAGAAATTGTTGTAGACTCTACATTTTCAAAAGATGAATTAAATAAATTAACTGAAACATTAAAAATGACGATTTCGTATGAAGATGCAACAACTATTCCTGAAGGATTAGAACACCTTGTGAAAAATGTTTCACAAGCAAAGTTAATTAAAGCAATTGGACGCTTATTTAACTATGTGATAAGAACACAAAAACGTTCATTAGATCACTTGCAACCAGTGGAAATTTATTATACGAACCAGTTTATGAAAATTGATGTGCATTCAAAGCGAAATTTAGAACTGACAGAAACACTTCGAACAAAAGAAAAAACAGGATCATTATTATGGCTATTAGATAAAACGAAAACAGCTATGGGTGGTCGGATGTTAAAACAGTGGATGGAACGCCCACTTATTCAGAAAGAAAAAGTTGAAGAGCGTTTAGAAATGGTTGAAACGTTTGTAAATGATTACTTCTTACGTGAAGATTTAAAAGAAAAGTTAAAAGAAGTATATGATTTAGAACGTTTAGCAGGGAAAGTTGCATTTGGTAATGTAAATGCACGGGACTTATTACAGTTAAGACGCTCTTTACTTCAAGTGCCAGCTATTTTAGAAGCGATTAGTCTGTTAGATAATGCTTATGCAGCTAGATTAATTCAAGGTGCAGATCCATGTGAGAGCTTAACAGAATTGCTAGGAAGAAGTATTCAAGAAAACCCACCGCTTTCTATTAAAGATGGAGATATTATTAAAGACGGTTATAATGACAAGCTTGATCAATATCGTTACGTTAGTAAAAACGGGAAAACGTGGATCGCTGAGCTTGAAAAACGAGAACGTGATATTACAGGGGTTAAATCGTTAAAAATCGGGTACAACCGTATTTTCGGCTACTACATTGAAGTGACGAAGGCGAATCTTGCAGCACTTCCAGAAGGGCGCTATGAGCGAAAACAAACACTTGCAAATGCAGAGCGTTTCATAACAGATGAATTAAAAGAAAAAGAAACATTAATCTTAGAAGCAGAAGAGAAAATTGTACAATTAGAATACGATTTATTTACAGCACTTCGCGAAGAAGTCAAAGTATTCATTCCGAAATTACAGCATTTAGCGAAAGTAATTAGTGAACTAGACGTACTGCAAAGTTTTGCGACAGTTAGTGAAGAAGAGCAGTTTGTAAAACCTGTTTTAACAACTAAGCGCGAAATCTTTATTAAAGATGGCCGTCATCCTGTCGTTGAAAAAGTATTGAACGGGAAATTGTATGTACCGAATGATTGTATTATGCCGGAGAAGATGGATGTCTTTTTAATTACAGGACCGAACATGTCTGGTAAAAGTACGTATATGAGACAATTAGCACTTGTAACTGTTATGTCGCAAATCGGTTGTTTCGTACCAGCAACAGAAGCGGTATTACCTGTATTCGATCAAATCTTTACGAGAATTGGTGCAGCGGATGATTTAATCTCAGGTCAAAGTACATTTATGGTTGAAATGTTAGAAGCGAAAAATGCAATTGCAAATGCATCAGAAAGAAGTTTAATTTTATTCGATGAAATTGGACGCGGTACATCTACGTATGATGGTATGGCACTTGCACAAGCAATCATTGAACATATTCATGACCAAATTGGTGCGAAAACATTATTCTCTACACATTATCATGAATTAACGGTGTTAGAAGAAAGTTTAGACCAACTAAAAAATGTACATGTTTCAGCAATTGAAGAGAATGGAAAAGTAGTTTTCCTTCATAAAATTCAAGATGGAGCGGCTGATAAAAGTTACGGAATTCACGTTGCTCAACTTGCTGAGCTTCCAGATAGCTTAATCGCTCGCGCGAAAGAAGTGTTAGCACAACTAGAAGGACAGGAAGAAACTATTATTCCAAAGCGCACAGAAGTGAACGTTCAAGTGCAAGAAGTTGCTCCAGAACCTGTAGTTGTAAAAGAAGAACAAGCAGAAATACAAGAAAAGCAAGAAGAGACTGAAGAAGAATCGCAACTATCTTTCTTTGGAGGAGAACAGTCTTCGAAGAAACAAGACAAGCTTGTGTTAGATCAAAAAGAAACGGCAGTACTTGCACAAATTAAAAAAATTGATTTACTCGATATGACACCTTTAGAAGCGATGAACGAACTGTATCGTTTACAAAAAAAGTTAAAGAAAGGATGAGTAAGTAGATGGGGAAAATTCGCAAACTCGATGATCAACTCTCTAACTTAATTGCGGCAGGGGAAGTAGTAGAGCGCCCTGCCTCAGTTGTAAAAGAACTCGTGGAAAATTCCATCGATGCGAATAGTACATCTATTGAAATCCACTTAGAAGAAGCTGGGTTATCGAAAATTCGCATCATTGATAATGGAGATGGCATTGCAGAAGAAGATTGTATCGTTGCATTTGAACGCCACGCAACGAGCAAAATTAAAGATGAAAATGATCTATTTCGTATAAGAACGCTCGGTTTCCGCGGAGAGGCCCTACCGAGTATTGCCTCTGTAAGTGAATTGGAATTAATTACAAGCACAGGTGATGCGCCTGGTACACACCTTATTATTAAAGGTGGAGACATTATAAAACAAGAGAAAACAGCGAGCCGAAAAGGAACGGATATTACAGTTCAAAACTTATTCTTTAATACACCAGCACGTCTTAAATATATGAAAACGATTCATACAGAGCTTGGGAATATTACAGATATTGTATATCGCATTGCAATGTCTCATCCAGAAGTATCGCTAAAACTGTTTCATAATGAAAAGAAATTGCTTCATACGTCAGGAAATGGTGATGTAAGACAAGTACTTGCATCGATTTACAGCATTCAAGTTGCGAAGAAGCTTATTCCAATTGAAGCCGAATCTTTAGACTTCACAATTAAAGGGTATGTAACATTACCAGAAGTAACGAGAGCGTCTCGTAATTATATGTCAACGATCGTAAATGGTCGTTACGTTCGAAATTTCGTATTAATGAAAGCAGTTCAGCAAGGATACCATACATTACTGCCAGTTGGACGATACCCAATCGGCTTCTTATCGATTGAAATGGACCCAATGCTTGTTGACGTTAACGTACATCCAGCGAAATTAGAAGTTCGTTTTAGTAAAGAACAAGAATTGCTAAAGCTCATCGAAGAAACACTGCAAGCTGCATTCAAAAAAATACAGCTCATTCCAGATGCAGGTGTAACAACGAAGAAAAAAGAAAAAGATGAAAGTGTGCAAGGACAATTCCAGTTTGAGCATACGAAGCCGAAAGAACCATCCATGCCAAACATCGTTTTACCGACTGGCATGGATGAGAAACAAGAAGAACCAACAACTGTGAAACAGCCAGCAAAACTTTGGCAACCTCCGAAACAAGAATGGCAGCCACCACAATCGCTCATAAGAGAAGAACAAAGTTGGCAGCCATCTACTAAACCGATAATTGAAGAACCAATTCGAGAAGAGAAATCATGGAACAGCAACGATGACGATTTTGAATTAGAGGAATTGGAAGAAGAAGTTTACGAAATAAAAGAGATTGAAATGAACGGTAATGACTTACCACCGCTTTATCCAATTGGACAAATGCACGGAACCTATATTTTCGCTCAAAATGATAAAGGCTTATATATGATTGATCAGCACGCAGCGCAGGAACGCATCAATTATGAATATTTCCGTGATAAAGTGGGACGAGTTACGCAAGAAGTACAAGAGTTACTTGTACCGTACCGCATTGATTTATCTCTTACTGAATTTTTGCGTGTCGAAGAGCAGTTAGAAGAATTAAAAAAAGTTGGACTATTTTTAGAGCAGTTTGGCCATCAATCCTTTATCGTCCGCTCGCACCCAACGTGGTTCCCGAAAGGTCAAGAAACAGAAATTATCGATGAAATGATGGAACAAGTCGTCAAACTAAAAAAAGTTGATATTAAAAAGTTACGTGAAGAAGCAGCCATCATGATGAGCTGTAAAGCATCGATTAAAGCAAATCAATATTTAACGAACGATCAAATATTTGCTTTACTTGAAGAACTACGTACAACAACAAATCCTTACACATGCCCGCACGGGAGACCGATTCTTGTGCATCATTCTACTTATGAATTGGAGAAGATGTTTAAGAGGGTTATGTAGGGATAATAAAACTAGGTTTCAAAAGGGAGCAACATTTACTGTTGCTCCCTTTTAATATGTAGAATTAATTGTTAAACGAGAATATGGCGGAGTAATTTTGCAGTTTATTTAAATTTGAGCATATCATACTTAAGATTGTAAGTAGTTTATTTCTTGGCTACGTTAGCTTAAATTTATCTATGTATAAAAAAGCGCTGTAGATCAGCACTTTTTAAAAGGTACGTGAATTGTATAATAAAGATCTATACATTGCTAAAAACGTAACTATGCTGGGGCGAAATAAGGATCTATACGATTATTTATTTTTATTATTATTATTAATTTTTTCAGTATATAGAACTTGCTCTTTGTAATGCTTCTTAATGGGGAAATTATGTGTATCTGTACCGTTTTTGAATTTTTTATCAATGGGGTTTTTTAGAGGAATTGTTGTAGTTTCGGTAAATTCATATGGGTAATTTATTTTAGATTTATCTTCAAACATGAAAATGCCTCCTTTTTAGGGTTTCCTAAATTCTTTACTATAACATGATATGCATATATATTTTTTTGGACTAGTTATTTATATAGGTTAATGGAATTTAATTACATAACTACTGGAATATTTTATAGAAAAACAATTCGAGAAAGATATTGTATGAAAAGCCGTTGACTAATATTGTTGTTTTTTAAGTTTTTGTGATGTATCTGAAATTCTGAAGAAACGTGGCATATAGGTTCATTTAACAACTATTATGTGAGGTTTTTTTGTTTGTCAGCGAATCAAACAATGCATATATATTCGTTATAGATTGTTTTTATAATGTGACTTATATAGGATTTTCCTGATAATATAATGCGGAATATTATAGTGTTATTAGGTTATTAGGAACACTTAATGTTGTTTCACAACTGAAAGGGAATTGAAAAAGAACTGAAACTTTTCTCATAAAAATTCAATCTTACTTGAAAAATGAAAGGAAAATGAAATTTTCCAAAAGAAATTCTTTGTTAAGATAAAAAGCATACATAAAAAAAGTATTGACATATCTTAAAAATGCATTTTTAAGATATAGTGGGGGAAAAGATGAGAATAGAAAACAATTAATAAAAAAGATGTATTATGAAACATTCCTAATGGAGAACGAAACACATCCACCTCTTCAAGTACTTGGAGAAGCTTATGTAAACGAAGAAAAAAATGAGATTTCTGATGGATCTTATATTCGTTTTGCACAAGGTGAATTTTATTATCACCATCAAGATTTTGAAGCAGCTATTTTTAAATGGGAGAAAGTTAGTAATGAATTAGCGCCATGGGCACAAAAAAATATTGCGGATGCTTACTTCGAACTTAACCAATTATCAGTTGCTGAAAATGTGTATACTTCCATTACTACTGATAACAAAATACTTATGACCGAAATTGTACTGCAATTACTGTCTCTTTACATCGAGCAAAATAATTTTGATTCAGCTTTCGCTGTTATAAAAGAAGCGGTTTCTTTAAATCCCGATTATCCAAACGTCACAACAATTGCACGTTCCTTTTATGAAGAACAGCAAGATTTTGATAGTGCAGTAGAGCTGGCTGTGAACGAGTTAATTCGAACAGAATCTTATCCATGGTTTGAGGTTCTAAAAGAATATATCGATAAAGGATTTACTAAAAATATTTCACCAGATTATTTTTATAAAGTATTAGTAACATTAAATAATGTAGATCAAGTACAATTTACGCAAATAGTTTCATCACTTTGGCGCAGCTATAAAGATGAACAAAATTACTTATTATGGCTTAACACAATAAATGAATTTTTTATACATATCGAAATACATTCGTCCGATATATGGGACAAAATTTCTTCACTTTACGAAGAAACATACTTTGAATTAATTCAAGGTCAATATATGCTTAGACAATTACACGATATCATTCCAAATCTGTTAACAAATTGGTTAAAAGTAGTCAATCCCTCTCATGCTGTATTTCCATCTGCAGCAGTATTGGCATGGGATGAGATTTTTCCTTCTAAAATAGATTCAGCGGATATAAAAGACGCGGAAAACCTACTGTCATATTCTATTAATCATGTGAATGGCTTAGAGTATAGTTTACATCTTTTTGAATCTATTACACACTGGGCACAAGAACATGATTTAGAAATGGGTCACCGATTTAGCTGGTTAGTTGGCGAGCTTGCAGATTTAAGAACAAATCGCCTATTAGTAACTGGAACTTCAGGAAACGGAAAAGCGTCGTTTATTAACTCTATTTTAGGAGAAAATATATTAGAAAACTCAATCTCAAATGTGGTTGTTTTTAAAAATGACGCTTATACAGAAATTAACGCTATAACAGATTCGGAAATTACAACAACTGAGAATTTCTCTGATTTCCATAACATGATGGCAGTGCACCGTCAAACATATAGAGATAGAGCATGTGTTGAATTTAAATTACCATGCAGATTTTTAAGTAAAAACAAACTTACATTCGTTGTTACACCTAGCTTTAATAGGAACAATGATGCGAGAGATGAGGTGTTTGAATATTTAAATTCTGTAGATGAATTATTATTCGTATTGAATGCGGATTCACCTTTTACTGACAAAGAACGTGACATTCTATTAAGTATTCAAGAACATACACCAAATCTACAAGTTCATTTCCTATTAAATAAAATCGATAACATTTACAATGAAGCAGAAGCAAAAAGAGTTATACAAGATACGCAAGTGAGAATAAATACATATTTCCCTAATGCAAGAGTTTTCCCTTATTCTTCGTTATATACAAATAGTAAACAATTAAACGATTTAACTGAGTTTATTCATTTTAACTTTAACTATAAAAATATCGATGCAGAACGTACTGAAAAGCTATTGTTTTTCATTCGAAAAACAATTACATATCTTTTGGATAAACGCGTCGAGAGGGAAAATAATCTAGTGGATTCTATTAATTGGAATGAAGATATGTTAGTTAAACTTAATGGTTGTATTAATAACCTTACTGCTTTTGAGAAGGAAAAAATTCATTTAATTACAGAATCATATCGTACGATGAAAAACGAAATTACTAATGATCTTACAGAACATATTCCGAAACTATTGCAGAGTTGTTCCGATTTAATTAGTGAAGAAAGCGATTTTGGTCACATTGATATTGAACTAAACACAGCGATGAATGAAAGAGTGCAACAATATCTAGAACAAACTGTATTACCTAATATTACTCGCTCTATGCAAAATTGGATTGCAACTTCTAATAACGAGCTCCTTCAAAGTCAATTGTACTTAGAAGAAACCAGTGAAGGGCTTAATTCTTTATTTGGAGAAAATCGAATACAGTTAGAATGTGACTTTAAAGTAATTGATGACTGGCGCAGAGATACTGATAGAATGACAACTAGAATACAAATGGAAGAGGTAAATATTTTACGTCGATTTACACCAGCGCAATTTTTACTGAAAAGTGCCGGTAAATTATTTGGAGTTCTTCCTAAAAATAAAGCTATGCTATATAACAAATACAAACAGTATTTAGAAAATGAAGATTATACCGATGTAACGGCTTCTATTATGAAGAAGTTTTTCTTGCAATTTGAGCTGTTTGAAAATACACAAGAGCGGGATATTAATATGTTCTTTAGAAATCCATTTGGCGCGTTGGAACAAGCTGTAAAAAACACTCATTTAGAAATAAAAGAAAAACAAGATAAACTGCATAAAATGAAATCAACCCCTGAAGTTTACCATGATCCTATAAAGCTCTTTGAATTGAGATTACGTCAATGTGAAGTAATTTTAAATATAGGTGATGATAATACCTATACAGATGTAACTTTAGAAACAAGCGCAGAATAAAAGTAAAATATATGAGGTTTTTTATATGAAATTGAATCATGTGTTATAAGAGAGTAAAAGGGAGCAACTGTAATGAGTTGCTCCCTTTTCATATTAAGATTATTTTTCAGTCTCTTTAATTTTAGTTTGTACTTCACCAGTTTTAATTTTATTACTTTCTGAGAAACGTAATAAATCGCCTTCAATAATTTTGTCAGACATTCGTAACTCATTTTGTGCACGGTTAATGAGTGCTTGTGCTTCTTTTTTTGGTAAATCTACAATTTCACCTGTTATGCGGTCATAGAAAGTGTTGTTTTTGTATGCATACTTGTCTGTAATAAAGCTACCATCACGTAAAACAACAAAACCGGTATATTCATCTGAAAACATATCATGGCCAAAACGGATATCGTTAGTAGTATCAATCCCTAATAAATTTAGAATAGTAGGTTTCATATCGATTTGTCCCGTAGGCTTTGAAATAGTTTGACCTTCTGTTTGTCCAGGGACATGAATATATAAAGGTGTACGTTGTAAATTTAAAGTATCAAATTCTGTTATTTGATCTTTTTCTAAAAACTGCGCCATTGCGCGATTATGTTTTTCGGAAATGCCATAATGATCACCGTATAACACAATAATAGAATCATCATAAAGCCCCTCAGCTTTTAAACGCTCAATAAATTTTTTAATTGATTCGTCTAAGTAACGAGCTGTTACGATGTAACGATCAAATACGCCATTACCAGAGTTATATGGTTCAATGAATTTTGTATCTTCATCATACGTAAATGGATAATGGTTTGTTAAAGTAAGGAAACGAGCGTAAAATGGTTGATCAACAGTTTTTAATATATCTACTGATTGATCAAAGTATTCAATATCTTTTAATCCCCAATTTAAATTTGTTTCGGGCGTAATTTTGTAATCAAGTTCATTATAGTAACGATCATAACCAAGAGCAGAGTACATGATATTACGATTCCAAAATGTTGCGTTATTCGCATGGAATACAGAAGTGAAATAGCCTTGCTGACGTAAAATTTCTGGAGTCGCAGTATAATCGTTGTTACCGTGCGTGAAGAATACAGCTCCTCGATTTAATGGATACAACGATGTATCTATTAGAAATTCAGAATCTGATGTTTTTCCTTGCCCAGTTTGGTGGAAAAAGTTATCAAAGTAATAGCTTTCATTTATGAATTCATTCAAGAACGGTGTAACTTCTTGACCATTGACGGATGCACCTATTAAAAAGGTTTGCAAGGATTCAAGAGTAACGACAATTACGTTTTTTCCTTTCGCTGCACCAAACATATTAGGATTTGGTTCACTTTGGTTTGCTTTTACGTAGTTTTCAGTTTCTTGTAATTTACTACTATCTGCAAGTGCCTTTTGGGATCCTGCTTTTACTTGGAGTGTTAAATCATATACTTGATGAGTGTATAGTCCTAAATTTTTCACAAGCATTACGCGGTCGAAGGATCTCGTTAATAATTCAGGTCGTTCTTTTTCTGCAAGATGTAGATTCGCAAAAAATACACCAATCGTTAAAAGAAAATATAATAAGCGTGCAGAATGAGTTACACGTTCTGTTTTAAAGACTATTGCTTTCTTTTTTAATAAAATAAAGAAGAAAATAATGTCTACGAATGCGAGCATAATTTTGTAGTTCAATATTTCTATAATACTGCCGCCTAATTGGCCAAAGTTTGATGTTTGTCCAAGTACTGGTAACGTAACGAAATCATTATAAAAATCATAGAACATTACATTCCCAACAAGTACGATTGTTAATAAGAGATTAATACATAGCGCTATATAATTTCTCTTTTCACCGGTTGCAAATAATGCTAATCCAACAAATGCTAACGATGCAGCGAGAGGGCTAATAAACAAAATAAGTTCTTGTGTAGAAGACTCAATTTTTAAATCAAAACTGAATCGCGTAATAAGATATGTTTTTAACCATACTGCTAAAGCAATTATTATAACAAAGCTTATATTTTGCATTTGTAAATTTATTTTATTCTTCATTTTTACACCTTCTTTATAGAGTTTATTTAACTGAGGTTATATATTATATTTTTATAACTATTAGAGTTTGGTGAACCATTTAGATTATATTTTTCTAAAGGTAATAATTTGAAGTATTCATATACATACAATGGAGAATTTTAAAGCGAAGTAACATAAATCTAATTTTTTAGAAACGGAGCAGAAAAAGTCATAGTTGTAGTAAAAAATACTTATAGACATCCTAACATATTAAACACTACGGCGATGTTACAAAATATCGAACAAATAAAAGTGAAAATGAATAGAGACTTTTAAAACTATTGACATTCAATTTGTTAGAATTAAATGTCAATAGTTTTACATACATGGTTATATTAAATATGTATCTTGTAAAATCTCGATTCTTTGTGGGTTAATCAGTAGCGCGGGAAGTATTTTATTCATGCTATTACTACATAAGTAGAGTACTGGTGAAACTCAAAATGTTTGATTGGTATTTAAATTATAGCGATTAAATGTCAGACAAGTGTTTTCCGACATACAGACCGCTTGCGGCTGCTTGAGATAATGAATGAGTGACGCCTGAACAATCTCCAATTAAAAATAGCCCATTCATACTTGTTTCAAAATGGTTATTGATTTTTATTGTAGGAGCGTAGAACTTGCCATCAATTCCATATAATAAAGTATCTTGATCGATAGGTTCTTGGATAAATTGTTCTAAACGTAATAAAAATTTTTTGAGTCCTTCAATATATAATGGAGGAATTTCTTTATTCAAGTCTCCATAATCTCCGTGTAGTGTAGGTTGTATACGATTATGTTTCATATCTTTTTCTGTAGTAGGTTGTTTCTTTATTAAGTCCTCTAAGCGCTGTATAACAATCCGATCTCGTCCTTGGTTAATGCTTTTAATAATTGAACTTGCGTATACATTTGCTTCTTTGAGAGTTGGAAAATAGCGCGGGATAAATAAAGTGAAATTTAAGTTAGAAGTGCCAGTTTCTTGCTCTCGGAAATTTTGACCGTCAGGCATAATCAAGCCGTCTTCGTACTTTCGAATAATGCGTCCTTTTGGATTCATACAGTACGTAGTTGCTGTGAAAAGTTCATGCTCATAAGAAAGCTTCGTCTCAAATGTATCTTTTAATATAGAACGTAATTGGTGTTCTTTCATCTCTACTCTAATACCTAAATCTACACGAGTTTGCTCTTGAGAAATATTTAGAGAAGTGCACATTTCTTTTAACCAATCCGCCCCGGAACGTCCTGTTGCAAATACGATTTGCTTAGATTGAACTATTCCTTGATTTGTCTCTATTTTAAAATGATTTTTCTGTTTCATGATATCCTCTACATCTATATGAAATTGGATATCTATTTTCGTAAGTAAAAATTCATAGAGCTGCTGAAAAATGTTACTTGAAAGTGTAGTACCAAGATGTCTTACTTCGGTTGTTAGCATTTGTAAACCGCACGATTCAGCTCTCTTATTGAGATTTGGATTTTCTGTAGAATATTTTGAAACTGAATTTCCTCCGAACTGACATAGAATTTCATCTACTTCAGCCATGAGTTGTATAGAGCTTTCTTTACCAACTTTTTGCTCAAGTTCTCCACCAAATCCGTTTGTATAATTAAATTTCCCTTCAGATTTTCCTAAACCAGCAAATCCAAAATATTTATCACATGTAGTACAATTACACGCTTTTCCTTCGTCTAAAGGACAATGGCGATCTTCTAGCGCTTTACCTTTATCAAGAATTAAAACCTTTTTGTTACTTTTAGCTAGTGAATAAGCCATAAAAATGCTACTTACTCCAGCGCCGATAATTGTAACATCATACATATTCTTTCACCTGCTAACGAATAGTTTGTTTGTTATTTTCTTAGTGTATAACAAATTAGTGAAGGGAGGAACTAGCTATGTCGATTGAGAGGATAAATGTGTTTGTTTTCATATGATATGTAAGATGCAAAAGAGGAATCTTTAATCATTTTTGAGTTATCTCAATCGATGTTTCATTGTGAAAAGACTAAACTTTTAAATCGCATTAATTTTAAGTGAAGCTGAATATGATTAGCCTTGTAAAAAGCAACTGATCCTAGGAGATCAATTGCTTTTTATTTTCAAAGTGGATGAGCAAAAAAATACAAAATTGGTTGGTCCGTTTTTGGCAAACATCTATTATGATAAGAGAAGAAAGGTAGTATGTTATTAACGTTTTAAAGAGGAAGTTCTTAATAAAAATAGACTGGCCTTAGAGAGGTGAAAAGACAATGAATTTTGCAATTTCACTAGTGGTTATTATTGTAATCGTATCGCTGTTTGGGACCGTACTAGTCGCACGAAATGTAGAAGAGAATTACGGTAAGTCTACAAAGAGGAATGTAAAAAACTTATCTGCTATCTATATCATTCTTCTTTTAGGGCTTCTTGTGGGAGTTACTTGGTATGCGGTCGTTATTTTATAGAGTTTGTATATGATGAAGGAGTTAATGCATTGATGAAAAATGAGCGCCATGTTTTAGTTGTTTTCCCGCATCCAGATGATGAGTCGTATTGTGTGGCTGGCACAATTTTGGCTTATACTGAGCAGAAAATCCCTCTTACCTATGTTTGCTTAACACTTGGTGAAATGGGGAGAGCGATGGGGAATCCACCTTTTGCAACTCGTGAATCTTTATATACTATTAGAGAGAAAGAGTTAAAGCGAGCTACAAATATTTTAGGGATTGAAGATTTACGTATGATGGGATATCGTGATAAAACTCTTGAATTTGAAGAGCCTGGAAAATTAAGAAGCTTGATTCAAAACTGTATTGAAGAATTGAATCCTTCTGTAGTTATTTCCTTCTATCCTGGCTATGCAGTTCATCCAGATCATGATGCAACAGGGGAAGCAGTAGTAGAGGCCTTAGCTAATATTTCGGAAAGTAAACGACCAGCCTTTTATGCTGTAGCTTTTTCGAAAAATCATGAAGACGAAATAGGACCTCCAGATTTTAAAAATGGAGTGAAAAAATATGTTCCGAAAAAATTGGAGGCATTACGAGCACATGCATCACAATTTACAACTAAAGTGGATGAGCTGGAAAGAGAGTATGAAGACGGTATTTCAGGCACAGTTGAGTGGTTAGAAAGAGAACCGTTTTGGATATATTCATTCAAAGATAAAAATATGTGATGCTACATCTGAAGGTGATGAATATGTATTTTGAATATAAGAATCGAAAGGTTTTTTACAATATAGAAGGATCGGGTCCTGTCATATTATTTTTGCACGGTCTTGGAGGGAATTCGAATAATTGGTTATATCAAAGAAAATACTTCAAGAAGAAATGGAGCGTAATCTCACTCGATTTACCTGGGCATGGGAAATCTGAAGGGATGGAGATTAGCTTTAAAGAATATTCAAATGTTTTATATGAGTTATGTAGTCATTTAAAGCTAAAATCAGTAACAATTTGCGGTCTTTCAAAGGGAGCTAGAGTTGGTATCGATTTTGCTATTCAATATCCAGGTTTTGTTTCTAGATTAATTGTTGTAAATGCATTTCCCTATTTAGAACCGGCCGATCGTAAAGAACGACTTGAAGTATATGATTTACTTAGCTTGCATGATAAAGGGAAAACTTGGGCGGATACGTTATTGAGCGCAATGGGAGTAGAAGATAATGATGCAATTGTCCGAGGATTTCATCAATCCCTACAAACTATTAATCCAATGCATATTCAAAGGCTATTCGCTGAATTAGTTGATTACGATCAAAGACCATACCTCTCTAACATTGCATGTCCTGCATTAATAATACGAGGAGAGAATGATTATTTTGTTCCGGAAAAGTATGTGAGAGAATTTGAAAAACACCTGAGAAACGTGACTTTCGTTGAGTTGAAAGATAGTGGGCACTTGCCTTATTTAGAACAGCCTACTAGTTTTAATGTGACGGTTGAGACATTTTTAAATCATGCGCTTGATTAATACCATTTTCACAGTGAATACTATTATTAATGAATTCAGGACACCTGCTTGGAGAGGAGGGAACTAAATGGAATGGCAACCGAATCGTGAAAATAAGATACCAGTTTATAAACAAATTGCTGATTACATTGAAAGAGGCATTTCTACCGGTGAATTCCCTTCTGATAGAAAATTACCTTCTGAGCGTATGTTAGCACAGGAGTTACAAGTGAACCGGAGTACGGTAGTAGCTGCTTATGAGGAATTAAAATCACTTGGGGTAGTAGAACGGCAAAAAGGAAGCGGCACCCGGGTGAATACAGACATATGGGGTGTGTCACATAAACGAATACCGAACTGGGGTAGGTACGTTGAGGATGGATCGTTCTTGCCTAATGTACCACTTGTTCAACAAATTCGAACGGAAACACAAAAAGATGATTTAATCAATTTAGCGAGTGGTGAATTGTCACCAGAATTAATTCCGAGTGATAGATTTCGAACAATTTTGTCGGAGAAAACATTTATGGAAAATCTCGGTTATGACCATCCACTTGGAAATGAAATGTTGCGAAAAACAATTGCGGCACATGTCGAGCAATATAAACAAATAGAAGCAGATGCAAGTTCTATTCTTATTACATCTGGAGCTCAGCAGGCACTTAATCTTATCGTTCAATGTCTGTTAAAGCCTGGCGATGCGATTGCAATTGAGGACCCTTCCTATTGTTATTCACTTCCGATGTTTAAATCAGCAGGTTTAAACATATTCCGTTTACCAGTTGATGAGCATGGAATGAATCCCGATGACTTAATCGATTTGCACAAAAAGCATCGCATTCGTATGGTGTTTTTAAATCCAGATTATCAAAATCCAACTGGAACGGTACTTTCGTTGGCAAGACGTAAAAAAGTTTTGGAACTATCTTCTGAATTTGGTATACCGATTGTAGAAGATGATCCGTATAGTTTGACTTCTTTTAATGGAGAAGTGAATCCAACATTGAAATCGATGGATCAAAATGGGAATGTTCTTTATGTAAGCTCATTATCAAAAATTGTTGCATCAGGATTACGTATTGGTTGGGTAATTGGCCCCACGCGCGTAATTGAGCGATTGGCAGATGCGAAGCAGCAAGTTGATTTTGGTCATAGTGTATTTACACAGTGGGTAGCGAACCAATTTTTAGAATCTGAGGATTTTCATACGCATATTACGATGCTTCGTGGACAACTGAAGCAAAGAAGAGATGAGTTAATTAGAAAGCTTGAAGAAATATTAGGGGACCAGGTTGAATTTTTTGTTCCAGAGGGCGGAATACATTTATGGTGTAAAGTGCAAGGAACGTTTGATGAATACCATTTATTAGGTGAATCTATACGCAATGGTGTAGCATTTGTCCCAGGAAGCGTCCTAGGTTCGAAAAGTGAATATATACGATTTACTTTTGGCAGAGCGAATGTCGAACAAATTCAGCTTGGAATTACAAGATTTGCAGAGACATTAAACCAGATTCAATAATAAATTGTGGGGATTTGGTATTGAAATGGGGAGTAGCAATTGAAGTTTTTGAAGCTTTTACTTCAAGTAGGAGTCCTATATATGTTTAGTTTGGTTGGTGTATGGATTCAGGAAGTATTTCATCTATCTATGCCAGGAAGTTTAATAGGAATGTTAATTCTTTTTCTGCTTCTTTCTACTCGCATTTTGCCATTAAAATGGTTTGAGATAGGTGCAGAAAAGCTAATAGTATTTTTACCTTTATTTTTAATTCCTTCAACGACGGGGCTAATGGAATACGGTTCATTTCTTTTAAGTAAGGGTAGTATTATGTTCTTTCTAGTTGTTGTAAGTACTTTAGTAACATTGATTATTTCAGGTTATGTAAGTCAATTATTAATAACATCTAAAAAATAAAATTGATAAGGTGCGCTATTCAAATGGTCTTAATTTTTATTACTGTAGTGATTTATTTATTGGCGACAAAGCTATATAAAAAATTTACGTTTCCATTTACTTTACCGGTGTTAACAGTTACGGCAATTATGATTTGCATATTCCTTATTTTCGGGATCTCTCATCAAGATTATAAGGAAAATGGGGGAGATATTCTTTCCAGTTTCTTGAGCCCTGCGATTGTAGCTTTAGCAATACCACTATTTAAGGAACGAAAAATACTTATGAAAAACTTCTTATCGATACTTGTTGGGGTAGTAATCGGTATAGTGGCTTTAATAAGTTTGAATGTAGTGATTGGGGAAATGTTGAATATAGATAAGGAACTTATATTAACAACTATCCCGCAATTAGCGACGATGCCTATTGCAATTTCATTAGCCGAACAAATTGGGGGTATTCCATCTATGACTGCTAGTTTTGTAGTTGTTGCGGGAATAACAGGTGCTATCATAGGACCGACAGTACTTAAACTTTTCCGTATAACAAGTACAATTGGAAAAGGAGTTGGGATGGGCTGCGCATCGCATATCATTGGTGTGAGTCGTCTAGTGAAAGAAGGAGAGAAAGAAGCAACTATCGGTTCGGTAACGATGATTGTAACAGGGATACTTATTAGCATATTAGTACCTTATGGAATGAAATTTTTATTTTGAAAATTAATGAATCGTAATAAGGAGCATAACACTACTCATTTTAGAGTGTAATGGAGATGATTAAAATGACAACATGGTTTATAGTTACATTATTTATTTTTGGTGCTCTTAAAGTACTAGTTTCTAGTATGCCAACTTCTGTTGTAGAATCTATTATTAGTAGATTTGAATTACATCAAAAACTTGAGGAGGAGAATACCTCTATATCGATAGATGGAAAAAATGTAGAGGGAGAAATGAAACTACAAGTTATTAACGAATTTAATGAGGCCTTATTTTTGGATAAACATTATTTTCCGCCGCACGGAGAAGGAACACCAATAGTCATTGATACGAAAAAAGGGAATAAAGAGATTAGATTTTCTCTATATAGCTATGAGGAACATGTTGATGTAATAAAGCAATATAAGAAGAAAGTCGTTGCCTATCGTTTGCGCTCTAAAAGTCTTCAAACTCTTGCACCATTAGCCATAACTGAAGATTATGCTTAAGAAGAGACCTATAATGGTCTCTTTATTTTTGTATTAAATTATACACTTTCCAAATAAAAGAAAAGAAAATCATATAACCAAATAAAGAATATATATGGTTCCAATCTGCACTATGTACAAATAAACCTAAACCTTCCGCGATTTGTTCAAAAATACTAGCGCAAATACCTATTGAAATAATAAATAGAATTCTAGAGACTTTAGATAATTTTTTTGAAATGTGTATAAAGGTAGCTGTTAAAATTGGCAGTACGAACAATGTAAAAGCTATATTAACCGAAAATGTGGAGGGAAAGGGCCTAGCTGGAAAGGAATATATTTGTTTATGAATAAAGAAAGCATCTAAGCAAGTTCCAATAATAGAAGAGAGAAAGATTGTAACTACCAATACTAGAAAATCATTCTTCTTCTCGAAGGAGAACATTTTTTTTGCAAGAATTGCGAGTTCAATTTTTTCGAGTGTTTTACAGTATTCTTCTGTAATTTGTCCATGTATTCTTTCCTCCTTATCAGTTAAATAATGTATGACTTGCCAGTCGTTAAACCAATCCTCATTTTCTGTTTCTTCATGTTTTATATTTTTCCATGCGTACATAAGTGCAGGGCTATATATACGGTAGGAATCATTTTTTAATTGGCATTTCTTTATTCTTCGTTTATAAAACTCTCTTGAGAAAGATTCATTTACACTTGAAAATAAATGTGGCCAATAATCTTTTCGTGAGCCAGTGTGTGGATGAGTATCAACCCATTGTAGTATACGAGCTAACGCATGCTCATCATGAAATAATAATGCATATAATCTTTTTCCGAGCAAAAGTCGTTCGTGTAAGGAAGTAAAATGTGTCATTGTATCACCAATTAATATTGCTTTCTGTTTGGAACTTTCTTCATAGAAAGGAAAAAGGATATGATTAAATTGAAAAAAATCAAAAAGTTTGAAACCAATACTATTTAGTACTGTTTTTTTGAAGTGTGTATTTTGAATCACTCTTTTTTCTAAGTAGTTTTGTTCATTAATAATCGTCGCAATTGCTAATATTTTTTTATTTCCAGTTTTCCAAAAAAAGTTCCACATCGTTTCCATAAATGTTGAAACATTAAGGGACGGTAGAAGGTGAAAGAGGTTTCGGGATATTTTTAAACTTTGCTCGTATAACAAAAATTGTGGATACACATCTTGAAAAATAAGCCAATTTCCTCGCTCTAAAAAAGAAAAGAAAGTAAATTGATCTTTCTCAGATAATAACTTCGTATATAAGTCACCTTTTAAATCTGTCATGTTCCAACCGCCGTTACGCGATACCATATGTCCAAGTAGTGCCCAATGTATTTCAGGATATCTTTTGTAAAATTGATAGTAAGCACGAGTTCTTGTAACGTTGTTTTGATTTAATAATTTAGTTCGTTCTTTAATTGTAGAGATTAATATTTCTTCCTCTTTAGAAAGAGTATAAGGGGAGCTATTTGCGTTAATACATTTTTGTTTTAGTTCTGTTTTTATAGAGAAGAGGGACAGAGGGATGTTTTTGTAAAGTTTATTATTTCGGTTATCTTGGTACATATCATTCCCTCCTATTCAAGTCTGTTATCATAAATGTATTAATAATTGCTTAAATAAATGATATGCGAGGGAAATGAAAAGTTACAAAGTATAGAAAAAAGGAAAGATGAGGCGGACTCTTCTTTCCTTTTTTGTATTAGAAACTATAATGTAAAGTTATTATGTGTGAATTCCCTTTTTCAGCAGAATAGAAAATGAATCGGCATGAATAGGCTTACTGAAATAATAACCTTGAATAAACTGACATTTATTTTTTTGAAGGAAATTTACGTGTTCTTTCGTTTCTACACCTTCAGCAATGACAGACATTCCTAATGTATTTGCTAATGTGATGATCGTTTTAATGATTTCCATTCCATCTTCACACGTTTCAGACATTGTAATAAATTCTCTCGGGATTTTTAAAGTATCGATTGGATATAAAGGTAAGTAGGCTAGGGAAGAATAGCCTGTACCAAAGTCGTCGATTGAAATGTGAACCCCTAAACTTTTTAGTGTGCGCAGTTTTATCAATGTTTCTCTCTCATCCATCATTGCAATTCGTTCTGTTAATTCTAGATCAAGGGAACTTGCTTGTAAGCCTGTAGTTGCTAAAGTAGAAGAAATAGATTTTACAAAGTCTTTTTGTTCAAATTCTTTAGCAGATAAATTTACCCCTATTTTTAAATGAGAATAGCCAGATGCATGCCAGTGCTTCATTTGCTGACAGGCTTGCTGTAATGTCCATTTTCCTATTGGAATAATTTGTAGTGTTTCTTCTGCAATCGGAATAAACTCGTATGGAGAAATAACGCCTAATTCAGGATGATTCCACCTGATTAGAGCTTCTGCACCGATAATTTTATTAGATTCACTATCAACTTGAGGTTGATACAAAAGGAACAATTCTTCATTTTGTATTGCGTTTGGTAAATCTTTTTCTAATCGTAATCGTCTTTCAATTTTTTTAGCGATTACATCGTCATAAATAGAGACAGAGTTAAGCCCTTTTGTCTTTGCATCATACATTGCAACATTAGCATTTTTCAAAAGTGTAGCGGTATCGATTCCGGAATGTGGATAAATAGCGATGCCGATACTCAGTGATAAAGTTAATTTATGCTCATGTATGACAAACGGTTTTTTCATGCATTCAAATAATTGGTTACATAACTTGAATAAGCAATCATGGTCCGTATAGTTTTCGATTAAAATTGTAAATTCATCGCCACCGATTCTTGACAGATGAGTATGTGATGGAAGACATGATTGGAAACGTTTTGCTACTTCTTCTAATATGTAATCACCTGACGAATGTCCAAGTGTATCGTTAATTACTTTAAAGCGATCTAAATCTAAATATAATAATGCAAACTCACTTTGTGTTGTTTGAGCATTCTTTATAATTTTTCTTAATTTTTTATGGAAAAAGGATCGGTTCCCAATTTTCGTTACAGTATCGTGGAATGCTAAATATTTTATTTCTTCTTGTTGTTTTTTTAATGCGGTAATATCTTTTACCATAATATAGCTTCCTGAAATTTGTCCGTCTATCATAATAGGAACGATGGTAACGTATAAGGAATAAGTAAAGCCATCTTTATATTGAGAACTAAGTTGTAAAGATGCTGATTCTTGTTGTTTAACTTTTTCTAATGCAGATGCTAGTTTATGTTTATCTGCATCTAAAATAATCGAAAAACATGTTTCACCGAGTAACTCGTTCGCTGGTGCTTCGAGTAATACACTTCCTGCTTTATTTGCATTTAAGAATATTCCATTTAAATCAATCGTAAAAATAGGATCAGGGTGATACTCATATAAAGATTTGAATTTTTGTTGTTTTTGAGATAAAGCATCTGATTTTTGGACTAAATCAGAGGTTCTTAAAGTAACTTTTTCTTCTAGTTGAGCATTAAATGCTTGTAGACGTTTTGTTAGGGAATTGTTTTGCATACGTACAATAGAATGACGAATGAGTACGAAAACAAAAGTAATACAATTTCCTGTAATGAGAGTTGAAGATGCTGTTTGTTCTTTTAATGTAAACCCGATTAGTATTGCAACGGCAAGATATGGAAATACGACTAATACTTTTTTTCCTAGTATATGGTTTACAATGAAATAATTTTTATGACTATTATAATCTTCGGAAATAGCCCCAGCTATTGCGATAAGTAATATAGGTATTCTATATAAAAGACGTAATAATGTTATCGTGTCAGTTGATAAATGGTTATGTAAGTAAAAATAAATATAGTTAAAAGTTGCAGAGCTTATTAATACAAAAATAAAAATATAAATTTTCCGTTTGGAATTAAAAACAGTTGGACGGAAAAAGAGACTAACACCTAGTAGAAGAAATAATAGGTCTGCAATTGGATAAAGAAAGGAAAGAAAAATATCTCCCAGTGAAAGGGAAAATATATTTAAATTTGGCTGATTAAATAAATACCATTCTAATGTGAATATGGAAGTAAGTACTATACATATATCACAAATAAAGAACGCTTTTTCCCATTTATTGCACTCTTTTAAGATTTTATAGCAGAAAGCGATAAGGCAGAAGAATAGAAAAAACATGTAAAATACATCAGAAACAGTAAAACGATGTATTGGAAATTCGAAAAAGTTATCTTGATACGTATATACTATTTTTCCTAATAAAAAACTCCCAATTGCTATTGTAATACATATCCAAAAAGGATTTGAACTAACTTTTTTAGAATATATAGAGTATATTAGTGATACAAATGTAATGGCTTCAACGATGAGTGAAGCGAAGCGTACATTGAAATTTGAAAAACGAGTAGGGAACAGAAAGAAAAACATAAAATAGATTGAATAGCATATTAGTGTTGTAATTAATATACATAGTTGTAAATTTTTATTTAATTTCAATAAAATCACCTTCTTAAAATGCTCGCTATATTCGTAATATATATACATATTAATATTACTTAAGGATTGTATCAGATTTCCTTATAAAAAGCATGCCTATGAGAAAAAAATGAAGAATGTAATACTTCTTAAAATTGAAAAAGTATTGAGTGCAATAATTTTTAGTTTATAAGGAATGCAGATAGAATTTGTATATTTAGTCATCCTTTAGATTTTAAAGGTTTTTTAGTGATTTGCAAGAGGAGATGTAAAATTGCATATAAAGTGATGGGAACTTCTCTCTAGATGAGGGAAGTTTTTCACTATTATAGAGTATTAATTAAGACCTTTGTATTTAGCTATTCTCATACTAATGAGGGATTAAATAAACGTGTTAATTATATACAATAATATGTAATACAGTAATTAATTTTTAATATGGAGGGAAAATCATGATGAAATGGGTGAAGTTTAGAATAGCACGTCCAACGGATAAGTTTGAAGAAGTTATAGCGTTTTATGAAGAAGGATTAGGCTTAAAACGTATAGGTGAGTTTTGCGATCATGATGGCTATGATGGAGTCATGTTTGGTCTACCGGATGAAGAATATCATTTAGAATTTACAAGACATATAGATGGAAGCTCATGTCCAGCCCCAACAAAAGATAATTTACTTGTGTTTTATATAAGAGAATATAATGAAATAGAAAAAGTGAGTAAAAGGCTGCATACAATGGGATACGATGAAGTAGAACCAGAAAATCCATATTGGAAAGAAAAGGGGATTACTATAGAGGACCCAGATGGTTGGAGAATTGTATTGATGCAAATAGAAGAATGAGGCTAGAGAAGTCTCGAATTTTGATAGAGTATAAGAAAATATAAAAGAGTTTCCTTGGAGGAGATAAATCATAGGGAAGCTTTTTGTGTTTGTAATCTGAAAATTAAGATTTGAAATTAACTTCTGAAAAGATATAAAATGAGAACGTGTATTCTTTTGAGTTTGAGAGGGTTGTTTTTAAAGGTGAATATAAAAATAGGGAGGTTTTTTTATGATATGCCGGGACATAATTTGCAAATTGAACAGCCTGAATTATTTGAGAGTTTAATTTCGGAGTGGGTTAGACGAACTGCTCAGCAAAGTTCATAAAAAAGAATAAATTAATATTTTGATTGTATTCAAGTTTTGATATGGAAAAGATTAAAGTAATTAACTTATAAATATTTTTAAGGAGGAATTATGAATACATATATCTATATGGTTAGGCATGGTGAATCGCCAAAATTAGAAGGAAATGAAAGAACACGTGGATTAACTGAGAAGGGAATTTTAGATGCTCAAAGAGTAACTGAGATATTAGAAACAGAGGGAATTAATACTTTCATTTCAAGTCCGTATAAGAGGGCTATGTTAACGATAGAAGAGTCAGCGAATTTCCATGAAAAAGAAATATTAGTATATGAAAATCTTAAAGAGTGTAAGTTTTCAAATGAAGATAAAATTATATCGGATAAGGAAGTGTACCCACTTGTAAAGGAGATGTTTTTTAATCCAGAATATGCACTGACGGATGGAGAGTCATATGCGGATTGTCAGAGAAGGGTAGTGAGAGTGTTAAAAGAAATATTAATGAATTTTCAAGGACATAAAATTGTAATTGGTACACATGGGCTTGTAATGACACTAATGATGAACTCTTTTGATAATCAATATGGACTTGAATTTTTAATGAATACATCCAAACCGGATATATATAAGCTAGAATTTAAAGAAGAGCAATTAATGAATGTAGAGAGATTATGGAAAGAAGAATGAAATGGGGTATATGGAGTGTGTTTTAAAAATTACTTTTAAAACACACTCTTTTGTATTAAGTTGAGTTTTAAATATTTTCACTAATATGTTCTTTGTTTTTGTTATTTAAAGTATGTAAGAGTTTTTGAAATACATTAAATGAATGCTGGAATATTGGACTTTGAATAAAAGTGTATAGAAAAGTTACGATAAAAACAGGACCTCCTAGCATGTATCCAATGACTAGTACAAAGCATTCTACAATGATTCGAGCACGGCTAATAGATAACCCAGTTTTGTCAGAAATGGTAAGCATGAATCCATCGCGGGGGCCAGCACCAATGCCAGCCGCAACGTACATGCCGCCCCCAATTCCTGTAATTGCAATACCAGAAAATAAAATGAGTAAGTTTATCCATAAATAATCACTAGCGTTTGGAAGGATTTTTGATTGTAAGAAAAAGTCCATAATAGGACCGATAAGTAGTGCATTTAAAAATGTGCCCACGTTTATATATTTTCGATCTACTAGCAAAGAGATAAGAACGAGACATAATCCACATATGACACTCCAAGTACCAATTGTCCACCCAAATCGTTGGTAGAGAGCCATATTTAAAACTTCCCAAGGGTGTAAACCGAGGAATTTAACTTTGACTGCAAGAGCATTTCCAAGTCCAAAGAAAATTAATCCTAGGAAAAAAAGAAAATAGCGAAAGAGAGTTAGCCTCATCTTTAAAACCTCCCAATATATAATGATGTATATTACATGTTTGAATTTAAATGTACAAATATTATGTCTTTTTATGATTTATTAAAAATGTAAATGGATATATATTTTTACAGTCAAAAAAGTTAAAATATTTCGTTTTAAGGATTATAATAGAGAGAGAACTATAAAAGGAGTGAACGAATTTGAAACAAGAACTTATTGAAAGATTTACGAGATATGTAAAGATTGATACACAATCAAATGAAGAAAGTCATACAGTGCCTACAACACCAGGGCAAATTGAGTTTGGTAAGTTATTAGTGGAAGAGTTAAAAGAGATTGGGTTATCAGAAGTGACGATGGATGATAATGGTTACGTAATGGCAACACTGCCTGCTAATACAGATAAGGATGTTCCTGTAATAGGATTTTTAGCTCATTTAGACACAGCGACAGATTTTACAGGGAAAAACGTAAAACCACAAATTTATGAAAATTTTGATGGTAATGCGATTACGTTAAATGAAGAATTAAATGTTGTGTTAACACCTGAACAGTTCCCGGAATTACCATCATATAAAGGACATACAATTATTACAACTGATGGTACAACACTTCTTGGAGCAGATGATAAAGCTGGTCTTACAGAAATAATGGTCGCAATGAATTATTTAATACATAATCCGCAAATTAAGCATGGAAAAATAAGAGTAGCATTCACACCAGATGAAGAGATTGGTCGTGGGCCAGCTCATTTTGATGTAGAAGCGTTTGGTGCATCGTTTGCTTATACGATGGACGGAGGTCCATTAGGTGGTTTAGAATATGAAAGCTTTAATGCTGCAGGTGCTAAGTTAACGTTTAACGGAACAAATACACATCCTGGGACAGCGAAAAATAAAATGCGTAATGCAACTAAACTTGCTATGGAGTTTAATGGGCATTTACCAGTAGAAGAGGCACCAGAGTATACTGAAGGATACGAAGGGTTCTACCATTTACTCTCTTTAAATGGTGATGTTGAGCAAAGTAAAGCATATTATATTATTAGAGATTTTGATCGTGAAAATTTTGAGACACGTAAAAATACCATTGAAAATATTGTGAAACAAATGCAAGAGAAGTATGGACAAGATGCAGTCGTTTTAGAAATGAATGATCAATACTATAATATGCTTGAAAAAATCGAACCGGTGAGAGAAATTGTTGATATTGCTTATGAAGCAATGAAAAGTTTAGACATTGAACCAAATATTCATCCAATTCGCGGAGGAACAGATGGATCACAATTATCATATATGGGATTACCAACGCCGAATATTTTCACTGGTGGTGAAAACTATCACGGTAAATTTGAGTATGTTTCAGTAGATACGATGGAAAAAGCTGTTCAAGTTATCGTAGAAATCGCAAGACGATTTGAAGAACAAGCTTAAAAAAGAACCAAGTAGTAATGAAGTACTACTTGGTTCTTTTCCATAGTAAAAAATAGAAGGTGAAACTTGTTTACAAGACATTTGTAAAAGGGGGAAATGTTATGAGTGAAAATCAGTTTCATGGTTATATAGGGACATATACAAAAGCAGAGAGTAAGGGGATTTATAAATTTATACTTGATACGAACAGCGGAGAAATTAAAGGGATTGAATTAGTAGCTCATATAGGAAGTCCGACATATGTAACGATTAGTCATAACAACGAGTACCTTTATTCTGTTGCGAAAGATAATGGGTTAGGTGGAATTGCTAGTTTTTCCATTCATAATAAATCGGGTAATCTAAATTCGATTAACATGCAAGTGTTAGAAGGGGCATCGCCGTGCTATGTAAGTGTGAATCGGGAGAATAGTATAGTAGTAGCAGCTAATTATCATAAAGGAACAGTAGAGTCCTATTTAGTGAAAAAGGAAAATGGAAGTTTAAATGCTGCTACGGTAATTGTAGAACATAAAGGGTCAGGACCAAATAAGGAAAGACAAGAAAAGGCACATGCTCATTATATGGATTTTACTCCTGATGAAAAACATGTAGTAGCAGTTGATTTAGGAATAGACAAGGTGATTACATATAAAGAAAGTGATGGAGAACTAATAGAAGTTGCACGGTTATCTGTAAAACATGGTATTGGTCCAAGGCATCTTATATTTCATCCAAGTGCGCAGTATGCATATGTTATGACAGAATTCAGTTCAGAAATTATTGTACTGCAGTATGATGCACAGAGTGGCAGTTTTAAAGAAAAACAATACATCTCGACATTACCTGAAGAGTATAGTGAAGATAGTTATGGAAGTGCAATTTATATTTCTTCTGATGGCAAATTCGTTTATGCAGCAAACAGAGGACATAATAGTATCGTAGTTTTTCAAGTGAATGAGCATAATGGGAAGCTCATTTTTATTGAAACGGTATCGACAGAAGGAGATTGGCCACGGGACTTTTCTTTAGATCCGACAGAAAGATTTTTAATTGCAGCGAATGAAAAATCTAATACATTGACTTTATTTACTAGGAATGAATCTACAGGTAAGTTAACGCTTGTACAGACGGACGTAAATGTTCCAGAACCAGTATGTGTGAAGTTTTTACATGTGAAAAAATAGATAGGTTTGCCTATCTATTTTTTATTAGGAAATTTTAATATAGCACCCGCCACAAATAAAAAGTCGCGTAAGACTCCCAACTTGTCCAATTTGCTGCAAATTCTTTTATTTCGTTTTTAGTAGGTTTCTTTTCGGCACCTGTAATAAATTTGATAGCATTATGCAGGCCGACATCATCAATTGGAAAGGCTGAAGGGAATCGTAAGCAGCGCATTAAAACATAGTGAGCCGTCCATGGCCCTATACCGCGAATGCTAGTTAATTGTTTTTCAGCTTGCTTCACATCTTGTATTTGTAATAGAGATTCTTTTGAAAATTTACCTTCTATAATGAGCTGTGCGATGTCAATTATGTATTCACATTTTCTTGTAGTCATTTTTAATATTGCGAGATCTTCTACACGTAGATTTGCTATTACTTCAGGTGAGGGGAATATCCAATGTTTTCTATCGTTCCAATCTACATAATCGCCAAAATTTTCGACTAATCTTCTTTTTAGAGTATAGGCATATGTGAGGTTGATTTGTTGACCTAGAATCCCCCAGCACAGTGCTTCAAATAAATCTGGAATACCTAAAGTGCGAAGCCCATAATACTTTTCAAGGGGTTTTTGAAGGAGCGGATCATGTTTTGCTAATTGATAAAAAGGTGCTAAATCAGTAGTTAAATCAAACCACTCTTTTACATAGTTAGCTACAGCATCGCGGACTCGTTTTTCAGAGATGTATGATTCTTCTAAAAAACGTATTTGAATATTACTATCGGCATTCAAACCAATTTCAACGAAAGGATTTACGTCTTGAATAGGAATGACTTTATAGATTTTATTGTTTTCAATATGAAACATACATTCATTTTTAGAACGCGATAGATAGCGTAAGTTTTCTTGAAAACTAAATTCTTTTGGAACGACTAAAGACAATATTTCATTACAACCCTCTGTCATATTTACTCCCCCCGAAGCGCTTCTAATTTGAGCAATTCTTTTTTCATTTCTAAACCACCTCTAAAACCGGTAAGTTTACCATTTTTCCCAATAACGCGGTGACAAGGAATAGTGATAAGCAGAGGGTTTGCCCCAACGGCAGTCCCAACGGCACGTACAGCGTTAGGTTTTTGAATTCTTTCCGCAATCTCTGAATAAGAATGTGTCTCTCCATAAGGAATTTCACGTACCGTATTCCAAACAGCTAATTGAAATGCAGTTCCGTAAACATCGATAGGAATTGTAAAGGTTTCTAGTTTGGTTTCCAAATACTCGATAAGTTCTTTTGTATATGTTTGTAGATAATCTGGATTTTGGATGAATGTATGTTGTGGCAGTTTTTTGCTAGCCCACGTATTTAGTTCTTCAAAAGTTTCATTTTGCGATCCGATAAAGCATAATCCATTTGAAGTGGCTGCAATATGCATACGCCATTGTTTATGAATAAGCAATGTCCAATATATAGCTTTATTTTCATATGGTTTCATTATTTCATACCTCTTTTGTTCCGTTCTTTTTTCGATATTCAGTAGGGGTAAATCCCGTCTTCTTTTTAAATAAAGTCGCAAAATACTCTGGATTTTCTATCCCAACAGCAATACTAATTTCCATAATAGATTGATTTGTATGCGAAAGGTATTCTATCGCTTTTGTAATTCTGAATTGTTGTATATATTCAATTGGACTAATCCCTACAATTTTCTTGAATGTGCGTTGTAAATGATAAGGGCTACCATGGCACATTTCTGCGAGTAAGTTGAGAGTTAATGCGTCACAATAATGTTTTTGAATATATTCTTTAATTTGATCTATCCACTCTTCATTAGGTAAAGTAACTCCATTTGGTTTACAACGTTTGCACGGACGAAAATTTTCATGTGACGCTTGTTGTACATTAAGAAATATTTTCACATTATCTTTATTAGGTACTCGTGATTTACATGATGGACGACAAAAAATACGAGTCGATTTTACAGCATAAAAGAATTTTTCATCATAGGAAGAGTCATTATGAATAATTGCTTGCCAATACTCATCTGTTAATTCGTATCTTTGTAATTTCTCATTGTTCATAGAATGTCACCTCTGAGATTAGTATAACCTGAATAAAGTACGTATGTACGCAATTACGGATGTAAGAGCAAGATTACAAAGATGGAAATATGCTTGTTTTTCTATTTTGTGTTAGCATGAAAATTGAAAATGCACATCAAGAGGAGGAACATAAATGAAGTTGATTTCATGGAATGTAAATGGTTTGCGAGCAGTTATTGCAAAAGGTGGATTTTTAGAGTATCTAGAAGAATCTAATGCAGATATATTTTGTTTACAGGAAATTAAATTACAAAGTGGACAAATCGATTTAGATTTAGAAGGATACTATACATACTGGAATTACGCTGTGAAAAAAGGATATTCGGGAACTGCTATTTTTACGAAAAAAGAACCGATTTCTGTTACATATGGTTTAGGGATTGAAGAGCATGATCAAGAAGGACGAGTTATTACGTTAGAATTTGATGCTTTTTATATGATAACGCTGTATACACCAAATTCTAAACGAGGATTAGAACGTTTAGATTACAGAATGGAATGGGAAGACGATTTCAGGGCCTATATTAAGCGATTAGATGAAAAGAAACCAGTTATTTTTTGTGGCGATTTAAATGTTGCTCATAAAGAAATAGATTTAAAAAATCCAAAAAGTAACCGTAAAAACCCTGGATTTTCTGATGAGGAAAGGGAGAAGTTTACACGCATTTTAGAAGAAGGATTTGTTGATACGTATCGCTATCTTTATCCTAATCAGGAAGGAGCATACTCGTGGTGGTCTTATCGTATGGGAGCAAGAGCGAAAAATATTGGATGGCGTTTAGATTACTTTGTTCTCTCGGAAAGAATGAAAGAGCAAATAACAGAGGCGAAAATTAACAGTGAAGTGATGGGATCAGACCATTGCCCAGTTGAATTACATATAAAATTATAAAAAAAGAAGTATCTCCCTAACATTAGGGGATACTTCTTTTTTTGATTCAGTTTGTTAAAATTTTTCAAATCATTCTTGAAATAATCTGATATTAAATATATACTTAATAACGATAATCATTATCACTGATAATGATTATCGTTAAATTAAGGTTGAAAAGAATTTAATACTAGGGGAAGTGAACGAGAATGGCTCTCCATTTTACGTAGATTTGTTAATGATGTGAAATATAGATGAGGATTATGTTTCATATAATTAAATTTCATTGTTGGAATAATATATTTTAAAGGTTTCGAGAGGAGATATATAAAGATGAACAAGAAATTATTTACATTAGGGATGGTTACAGTTTTAAGTGTAGGTTTAGTGGCATGTAATAGTGCAGACAAAACTTCTGGGGAGCAAAAACAACAGACAAAAGCTACAGAAACGAAAAAAGATGAAAAGCGAAAAATTACATATTTAGGTAAAGAATATACAGTACCAGCAAAAGTAGATAAAATTGCGACAGCTAGTTTAGAGTCAATGGAAGATGCGGCAGTGCTTGGAATTAAGCCAGTCGGGGCGATTACTGTAGGTGGTAAATTACCAAAGTATCTTGAAAAAGATTTAGAAGGTGCAAAATCTGTAGGTGAGAAAATGGAACCGAATTTCGAAACATTACTTCAATTAAAACCAGATGTTATTACATCAAGTACGAAATTCCCAGCAGAAACAGCTGAAAAATTTACGAAAGTAGCTCCGACATTTCCAGTATCACACGTTTCAACAAATTGGGAAGATAACTTAAAGTTAATGGGAGAACTAACTGGTAAAAAAGATAAAGCAGAAAAAATTATTAAAGATTACAATGTGGACGCTGAAAAAGCAAAAGCAAAACTTGGAGATAAATTAAAAGATAAAAAAGTACTTGTAATTAGATTAAGAGCAAACGACCTATTCCTATATCCAGAAGGAGTGTACTTTAATCCTGTAATTTATAAAGATCTTGGACTAACTGCTCCAGAACAACTTAAAACTGTAAAAGCACAAGAAAAGATTTCCTTAGAAAAACTAGCAGAAATTAATCCGGATTATGTTTTCTTACAATATGAAGCAAGCGAAAATAATAAACCGAAAGTGCTAGAAGACATTGAAAAAAATCCAATTTGGCAAAGTATGAATGCTGCGAAAGAAAAGAAAGTATTTGTAAACGTTGTAGATCCAATGGCACAAGGTGGTACAGCTTGGAGTAAAACAGCATTCTTAAAAGAAGCAGTGAAAAATTTATCTAAATAATACAATAAGTAAGGTGCGTTGAATGATATGCAGAAAACGAATGCAGTACCAATAACCATATTATGTATAGCACCCATACTCATCTTATTTACAGTTATACTTTCTATTTTGTATGGGGCGAAAAGTATTGATGTTGAAACAGTGTGGAATGCATTATTTCATTTTGATTCAAGCGATGTGGATCATAATATTATTATTACTTCACGTTTACCAAGGGTAGTTGCAGCTCTTTTAGTTGGAGCATTTCTAGCCATATCAGGAGCACTTATGCAGGGGATGACAAGAAACTATCTTGCATCCCCTTCTATTATGGGTGTGACGGATGGTGCAGCCTTTGTTATTACACTTAGTATGATTTTTCTTCCGGGAATGTCATCAATCGGTATGGTTTTATGCTCAATGATTGGTTCGGCACTAGGAGCCGGTATCGTGTTTGGTTTTGGCTCACTCCTTCAAAATGGCTTATCCCCTGTTAGGTTAGCAATTATAGGGACAGTTATTGGAACATTTTTAAGCAGTGTATCGGCTGCGATGGCTTCGTATTTCCAAATCTCTCAAAATGTTAGTTTTTGGTTTAATGCAAAGTTAGACCAAGTAGACCCTAATATAATTAAAATCACGATACCTTTTGGGATAATTGGGATAATTTTAGCACTGTTTATATCAAAATCTATTACCATTCTTTCTTTAGGAGAAGAGGTTTCTATTAATCTAGGGCAGCGTACAAAATTAGTTAAAGCGATGGCAATTTTATCAGTTATTTTTTTAACAGGAACAGCAGTTGCTTTAGTGGGGAAAGTTGGTTTTGTAGGCTTAATTATTCCACACATTACTCGCTTTATAATTGGGGTAGATTATAAGTGGATTTTGCCATGTGCAGGCGTTATTGGTGGAGTTTTCTTAGCGTTATGTGATGTATTAAGTAGATTGGTAAACTATCCATTTGAAACACCAATTGGAGTCGTTACCTCTTTAATTGGAATTCCATTCTTCCTTTATTTAATCCGTACAAGAGGAGGAGAGAGACATGCCTAAAAGTTCAAGTCAACGTTTTGGAATGACGATGGGGATTATTATACTTTTAATTTTTGGTGCCATTTATATTAGTTTAACGAATGGTACGTTTGATATTACGATTACAGATGTATTTAAAACGCTTTTTAGAATTGATCCAGTACCAGAGCATGATTTAGTTATTTTTGATTTTCGTCTTCCGCGCATTGTAATTGCTGGATTAGTAGGATTAGGTCTCGGCGTTGCGGGTGCTGTTATTCAAGGGATTACAAGAAATGGATTGGCGGATCCGGGTATTTTAGGAGTGAATGCCGGAGCAGGAACAGCAATCGTAATTTTTATGTTTTTCTTTCAAGGGCAATTAAAGAGTACAGACTGGGTTTCTATTATGATGATGCCGATGTTTGGCCTAGTCGGCGGGTTAGGTGCAGCGATAATAATTTATCTGTTTTCTTGGAAAAACGGTAAGTTAGACCCGCAGCGACTTTTATTAACAGGGATTGCAATTGGATCAGGATTTGGAGCCTTTTCTATGTATTTATCACTTAAAATGAAGTCGACTGATTTTGAAATGGCTGCAGTTTGGGTGTCCGGAAGTATATATAGTGCAAACTGGAAGTATATTGTTGCTATGTTACCGTGGCTTATCATATTAATTCCGCTTATACAAAAGAAAGCTTATTTATTAGATTTATTTCAATTGGAAGAAACGAGTATTACAAGTTTAGGTGTTTCAGTAGAACGAGAGAAATCGATTTTACTATTAAGTAGTATCGGACTTGTGAGCGCATGTGTTGCTGTTTCAGGGAGTATTGGTTTTATTGGACTAATGGCACCGCATATAGCGAAAAGACTTGTCGGTATTCAGCATAAGCATATCATTCCTACGTGCGGAGTAATCGGAGTGTTCCTTGTAATTGCTTCAGACTTTATTGCAAAAACAGTTTTCACACCTGTAGAGTTACCAGTTGGAATTGTTATTTCTATTGTCGGTGTACCGTATTTCTTATATTTACTTTATAAGGCGAAAGCGTAAGAGGAGGAATAAAAGTGAGTATCTTAAGTGCAAAAAATTTAGAAACGAGTTATGAAAAGCTTACAGTGTTTCGCGATTTAAATGTGGAAATACAAGAAGGAAAAGTAACGACAATTATAGGGCCAAACGGGTGTGGTAAATCGACATTGTTAAAAACAATGGGACGGATTTTAAAACAAAAAAGCGGTAAAGTGTATTTGCAAGGGCAAGATTTAAATACAATTCCAACGAAAGAAATTGCAAAGCAGTTAGCTTTACTTCCACAAACTCCAATTGCACCAGGAGAGCTTAAAGTAGAAGAATTAATTTCTTATGGACGTTATCCTCATCGAAATAACGTAAATAAGTTAACTTCAAAAGATAAAGAGATGATTGATTGGGCACTAGATATAACGAAAACTTCTGAATTTCGAACGAGACAAATTGCAAATTTATCGGGTGGTCAACGACAAAAGGTATGGTTAGCGATGGCTTTAGCACAAGAGACAGAAGTGTTGCTATTAGATGAACCGACTACATACCTTGATATGTCCCACCAATTAGATGTATTACAAATTGTAGAGAAATTAAATAAAGAACATAATTGTACGGTTGTAATGGTATTGCATGATATTAACCATGCAGCGAGATTTTCAGATGAAATTATCGCAATGAAAGAAGGGGAAATCGTTACAATTGGTAGCCCAGAAAAAATCATCACAAATGAAGTATTAAAAGAAGTATTTCATATTGATGCGCGTGTCATGATTGATCCGTATAACGGCTCTCCGGTTTGTTTCGGCTACGATAGCGTTGTATCGCAAGAAGAAAAAGTAGAAATGTATGTAACAAGTTAAAAAGGGGGATCTACAATGAATGCTACTATTGAAAAACAGCAGATTATTACATCTAATACAGAACAGTGGAAAATGTATTCAAAATTAGAAGGTAAGGAATATCAAATTCATATTTCAAAGCCGAAGCAACCAGCACCACAGTCAGGATATCCTGTCATATATGTCTTAGATGGCAATGCCTTTTTTCAAACATTCCACGAAGCGGTTAAAATACAATCAGTTAGAGCAGAAAAAACAGGTGTTTCACCAGCTGTTATAGTTGGTATTGGATATCCAATTGAAGGGGCATTTTCAGGAGAAGAAAGATGCTATGATTTTACACCTGCCGTAATTTCAAAAGATGCTCCTTTAAAACCGGACGGTAAACCGTGGCCTAAAACGGGGGGAGCACATAACTTCTTTACTTTTATTGAAGAAGAATTGAAACCACAAATTGAAAAAAGTTTTGCGATCGATAAAGGAAAGCAAACGTTATTTGGACATTCTTTAGGTGGTCTATTTGCTTTACATATACTGTTTACAAACGTAAATGTTTTTCAAAATTATTTTATTAGTAGTCCATCTATTTGGTGGAATAATCAATCTGTGCTTGAAAAAGAAGAGAACCTCATAAATGAATTAAACAATGCTAAGTTTGAAACAGGCGTATTCCTTACAGTAGGGTCATTAGAACGAGAGCACATGGTTGTAGGGGCAAATGAATTATCAGAGCGCCTTCTCCTAGTAAAACACGATCAGTTTAAATTTAAATTCTATGAGGCTGAAGGGGAGAATCATGCATCTGTTGTGCCGACTTCTTTAAGTAAGGGGTTACGATTTATTAGTCATGTGTAGAAGGTGTACGCGATATACATAATCTTCATATTGGGACAATTACTTCGGGATTAGATGCATTAAGCGTCCATGTAATGATTGTTTAAAAAATGCAAAGAAACGGCTATGGGGAAATTCCTCATAGCCTTTTGTTTTTGTAAGTAGAATTGTCCTTTTTGAAAGTTTTGTTTCAACTTTTCGTCTAAAGAGACAAAAAGTTGTCACAATTCAGTCACAATTAGCATAAACATAATATAGACGAAATGAACTTATTTCCAAAAAAGCTTGGTTAATTTAATTCATAATTAGTAGAGCTAAAAAAATGCGGATTAAAAGTTCACTATATTCTCAAGGAGGTAGATCGTATGAAAACTATTCTTGCTATCGCTGGGCTTATTTGGGTTTTATCACATGGTATTCCAATTTATGAAGGAGAACAAATTCGCAGTGCTCTGAATAAAAATTTTAATGAATATCATATCATTGATCGACAAGACAATGTTGTTACTGTCCGAGTAAATGATTGTTTTCATACGGTAACCGTTGAAGGAACTTCTGTAGTGAAGGATACAAAAGTATGTGATCAACAATAATTATATATAGGAAGAAAAAAGTTTCAATTTAAATATGTGAAGATTGAGACTGTTACATTTGTGGGCGAATAATAAGCGGGGATGGACAATCCCCGCTTATTAATGTTTCATTTTATCCCGCATTAACTGCCCGTAAAAGCCCGATTGGTTAGGGAAAATAATCAGAGGGGGATGGACAAAACTCCCTCTGATTAAAGTTTTTCTTTATTGAGTTTTGATGGAAGATATAATGATTTTTTTAAAAAAAGGACAGGGTATAATGATAATGGGGACTGAGAAGCCAATAAATTGTTAAGAATAATCATAAAGTGGAAATATACTCGTGTGGGGTATCATACATAGATGTTTGATGCTATAATTGGTATACTCGTAAAAGTAATTGTTTTATTGGTTGAAGAAAAACTTTGAGAAGGTGATAATATGGATCATAAAGAGCATGAATCAGTAACACATAGATCAGAAAAAGAAAAAGAACAAATTATAAATAGATTAAAGCGAATTGAAGGGCAAGTCCGTGGTATTCAAAACATGATTGAAAATGATCGGTACTGCGTTGATATTTTAGTGCAAATTTCAGCGATTAATGCAGCGATGAAAAAAGTAGGAATGGGTGTTCTCAAAAATCATACAAGTCATTGTGTTTCAGGAGCTATTAAAGATGGTAATGGTGACGAAGCAATTGAAGAATTAATGACAGTATTTGAACGTTTTTCAAAAGCGTAAAAACAAGCTAGTATTTAACTGGCTTGTTTTTTTGTTTATCCGCATATAGAACTTAGGTGTATTGATGTGAAAAATTGTGTATAAAATAAATTTTTAGAAAATAATTGAAAAATCATGATATAAAACCATTGATTACCTTAGGGGGGTATGGTAAGATAGGGTTGTGATTAACAAACAATGAATGAACAAGAGGAGGATTTTAAATGGAACAGTTAACATTAAAAGTTGAAGGTATGTCTTGTGGCCATTGTGTAAATTCTATCGAAAGCAGTGTGAAAGAGCTAAACGGTGTTGAACAAGTGAAGGTTCAATTAGCAGAAGGAACTGTTGAAGTTACTATCGACTCGTCTGCCGTAACACTAAAAGATATCGTTGCTGTAATCGAAGATCAAGGATACGATGTTCAATAATTATTTTTAGATATGGAAATAAATCGTACTTTAAACGAAGTACGATTTATTTTGCTAATAATTATACCTCATAAGGGTATATAGAGGTGAGAGACATGAATGAACAAAAAGAGGCCAATCTTCAAATATCAGGAATGACATGTGCGGCATGTGCAAATAGAATTGAAAAAGGTCTGAAAAAAGTAGAAGGTGTTCATGATGCAAATGTAAACTTTGCACTGGAAAAAACAAAAATAATGTACGATCCGACAAAAACAAATCCACAACAATTTAAAGAAAAGGTTGAATCGTTAGGATATGGAATTGTAAGTGATAAAGCTGAGTTTACTGTTTCAGGAATGACATGTGCAGCTTGTGCGAATAGAGTAGAAAAACGTTTAAATAAGCTGGGGGGTGTGAATAAAGCGACAGTAAATTTCGCTTTAGAATCGGCAACAGTAGACTTTAATCCTGATGAAGTCAATGTAAATGAAATGAAGAGTGCGATTACAAAGCTAGGATATCAATTAGAAGTGAAATCAGATGAGCAAGATGCATCAACGGATCATCGATTACAAGAAATTGAACGACAAAAGAAGAAGTTTATTATTTCGTTTATTTTATCATTCCCATTATTATGGGCAATGGTGAGCCACTTCTCATTTACATCGTTTATCTATTTACCTGATATGCTTATGAACCCTTGGGTGCAGCTAGCCCTTGCAACTCCAGTACAGTTTATAATTGGAGGCCAGTTTTATATTGGTGCTTATAAAGCGTTACGCAATAAAAGTGCCAACATGGATGTTCTCGTAGCACTTGGAACCTCTGCAGCGTATTTCTACAGTGTGTATTTAAGCATTCAATCAATGGGTTCTTCGGAACATATGACAGATTTATATTTTGAAACGAGCGCAGTACTTATTACATTAATTATTTTAGGTAAATTATTTGAGGCAAAAGCAAAAGGACGTTCATCAGAAGCAATTAAAAAGTTGATGGGTTTACAAGCGAAGACAGCTACAGTTGTGCGAGATGGAACGGAAATGAAAATTTTAATCGAAGAAGTAGTAGCTGGTGATATCGTTTATGTAAAGCCTGGTGAAAAAATACCAGTAGATGGTGAGATTGTAGAAGGAAAGTCAGCGATTGATGAATCGATGTTAACGGGTGAAAGTATTCCAGTTGATAAAACAATTGGGGATGTAGTAATCGGTTCTACAATGAATAAAAATGGATTTTTAAAAGTTAAGGCTACTAAGGTAGGTAGAGATACTGCATTAGCTCAAATTATTAAAGTAGTAGAAGAAGCTCAAGGATCGAAAGCGCCTATTCAAAGGGTAGCTGATCAAATTTCTGGTATTTTCGTACCAGTTGTAGTTGTGATTGCTATTATTACATTTGCGGTGTGGATGATATTTGTTACACCTGGTGATTTTGGCGGAGCGCTTGAGAAAATGATAGCAGTACTTGTGATTGCTTGTCCATGTGCTTTAGGTCTTGCGACACCTACATCTATTATGGCTGGATCAGGAAGGTCAGCTGAGTATGGTATTTTATTTAAAGGTGGAGAGCATTTAGAAGCAACGCATCGATTAGATACGATTATTTTAGACAAAACGGGTACAGTAACAAATGGAAAACCGGTATTAACAGATATTATTGTAGCAGACGGATTTGAAGAGAAGGAAATATTAAAATTAGTCGGTGCAGCAGAAAGAAATTCTGAACATCCACTTGCAGAAGCGATTGTTGCAGGAATTAAAGAAAAGGGAATTGATATCCCAAGTTCAGAAACGTTTGAAGCAATTCCGGGATTTGGTATTGAATCGGTTGTCGAAGGAAAACAATTATTAATTGGTACACGCCGATTAATGAAGAAGTTTAATATTGATATTGAAGAAGTTTCTAAATCAATGGAAGAACTAGAGCGAGAAGGAAAAACAGCAATGCTTATTGCGATAGATAAGGAATATGCTGGAATTGTTGCTGTTGCGGATACTGTAAAAGATACTTCAAAAGCAGCTATAGCAAGACTTAAGAAAATGGATTTAGACGTTGTTATGATTACAGGGGATAATACACAAACTGCTCACGTAATTGCTAAGCAAGTTGGTATTGATCACGTAATTGCAGAAGTATTACCAGAAGGAAAAGCAGAAGAAGTGAAAAAACTTCAAGCAAAAGGTAAGAAAGTAGCGATGGTTGGGGATGGAATAAATGATGCTCCTGCTCTTGCTACGGCGGATATCGGTATGGCAATTGGAACAGGAACTGATGTAGCGATGGAAGCAGCGGATATTACGTTAATCCGTGGTGATTTAAATAGTATTGCTGATGCAATCTTTATGAGTAAGATGACGATAAGAAATATTAAGCAAAATTTATTCTGGGCACTAGCTTATAACGGCTTAGGAATCCCGATTGCGGCGTTCGGTTTCTTAGCGCCTTGGGTTGCAGGAGCGGCGATGGCATTTAGTTCTGTATCAGTCGTATTAAATGCATTACGATTACAAAGAGTTAAATTAAAATCTTAAAAAGCTCATTAAATAATTGCATATGATTATTACAAAAACAATACTTATTCAAAGTATTGTTTTTGTTCGTATAGAAAATAAAAAGATATAATAAAGCAAAAATATTGAATTGTAGATAGTAGAAAAACTAAGTGTTAGTTTGATAAGGAGATTTACATATGTTGAAGGATATTATAATTAGAACATTCCAGAAAGAGGATTTAGAGCAAGTATTACAGTTGTTCTATGAAACAGTTCATACGGTTAATGCAAAAGATTATAACGTGTTACAGCTACAGGCATGGGCACCAGATCGACTAGATAGAGAAAGATGGTTAGAGTCTTTAGAAAAGAATATTTGTTATGTTGCCGATTATAAAGGAGTAATAGTGGGATTTGGGGATTATAATGATGAGCATTACGTAGATCGCTTATTTACACATAAAGGTTATCAAGGAAAAGGCATAGCTTCTTATATACTACAAAAGTTAGAAAAAGAAGCAGTGAAATTGCAGCATAGGGAGATATATACTGAGGCGAGTATTACAGCAAAACCTTTCTTTGAAAGAAACGGTTATATTTGCTTAAAGGAACAAAAAAAGCAGCATAATGGTCAAATTTTTATTAATTATGTAATGAAAAAAATAGCCTTCTCATAAACGAGAAGGCTATTTTTTCATTATTTTACAGCTTCTTTAAGTTCTTTACCAGCTTTGAAAGCAGGTACTTTAGAAGCTGCGATTTGCATTTCTTCACCAGTTTGTGGGTTACGTCCTGTACGAGCAGCTCTTTCACGAACTTCAAATGTACCGAATCCGATAAGTTGTACTTTTTCACCAGCAGCTAAAGTGTTAGTGATTGATTCTACTACAGTTTGTACAACTACAGTAGCTTCTTTTTGAGAAATCTCAGCATTTTGTGCTACGTTTTTAATTAATTCTGTTTTATTCATGTTTTTCACCTCATATGTAAATAATGCTATTTAAGTTGTTATTATAACGTATAAAACATTCGAGAACAAGTGTACGTACATATATTCGCAAAAAAAATGAAATTTGTAATATTTTTTAGGACCACTTTATAGACATTCAATTTAAGCGGATACAGATTTTTTCTTTAATGTAGTTTTCTCTTTATTGGAAGGTAGTTTTTTATTATAAGATATGAAATAAGGTAATGCTACAAATAACATACCCCCTACTAAGTTTCCGAAGAAAACAAAAATGAAGTTTGGAAAATATTCAACCCAAGTTAAATGACCAGAAAAAATTGCAGCTGGGATGACAAACATATTGGCTACAACGTGTTGAAATCCAATCGCGACAAAAGTCATAACAGGGAACCAAATACCGACAATCTTTCCGATAAATTCTTTACTTCCCATACTGAGCCAAACAGCTAAACAAACGAGCCAATTACACCCGATTGCAGAAATGAAGGCTTGCAGTGGTGTATCTTGTAGTTTAGCTTGTGCAATAGAAACAGTTTTTGCTAAAAAAGCTCCCTCCGTTAAGCCGACGATATGACCAAAAAAATAAGCGACGAATATAGCACCTATGAAGTTGCTAAACGTAACAATAACTAAATTTCGTATGAAGTGAAATAAGTCGATTTTTTTGTGAAGCCATGCCATTGAAACGGTCATCATGTTGCCAGTTACTAATTCACCGCCTGCAAGGATAACGAGTATAAGACCGATAGGGAATACGGCAGCACCTAGAAAACTAGAAAATGATCCCCAAGATTTTGGCATTGTTCCGATAACATGGATATCAAGTAAATATCCTAATGCTATGAAAGCACCACCAAAAAAACCGAGAATTAGCATAGGGAGCAATGATAAATGAGCTTTTTTTCTTCCAGAATTAGCAGCAAGTTCCGTAATTTCTTCTGGTGTAAATACAGACATGAATAACCTCTCCTTAATAGAATGATGGAATGAATAGAAGAAACATTTTAAAGAATCTATGTATTATAAAAATATGTTATGACTTCTGTATAAATTTGTCAAAGGTAGTGGGGATAAAATTGGATATAACGAACATTGTTCATGTTGTCACATTAATGTAACAATAAGGCTTTAAAGTGATTTTAGAGGTGAAAACATGAATACGCATCATGTAAAAAAAGAACGGAAAAAACCAATTGTAAAGATATTTATTATTAGTTTCATAAGTATATTAATGATACCAGTAAGTTTGTATTTCTATGCGACAGAAATAGAAAGAAGACTAGTAACAGTTACGTGGAATGAAATAGAAGCTCCTACAATTCCTAAAGAGTTTAATAATAAAAAAATATTGCAATTCTCAGATGTACATTTAGGACCAGATTTTACATTGAAACAACTAGAAAATTTGGTGGAGAAGATGAATGAATTACATCCAGATATAGTAGTTTTTACAGGAGATTTAATAGATAAGTTTGGATCCTATAGTGCGGAAAGAGAAGAAGCAAAGGTTATTTTGCAGAAAATTAAAGCTCCCCTAGGAAAATATGCTGTGTTTGGGAATCATGATAGAGGTGGGGGCGGTAGTTTATTTTACAAAAAGTACATGGAGGAAGCTGGTTTTTCTGTGTTAGTAAATGAAGTGCAGAAAATTAAAGCGGAAAACGGTAAATATATTACAATATCAGGTTTGGATGATTTTTTATTAGGGAAGCCGCAAATAGAATCGACTTTAAAACATATAAGGCAACAAGAATTCAATATGCTTTTAGTACATGAGCCGGATGTTGTAGACAAAGTAGCACGTTACCCAGTTGATTTTCAAATGTCAGGCCATAGTCACGGAGGACAAGTTCAAATTCCTTTTATAGGTCCATTAATTACTACAAAACTAGCTGAGAGTCATGTTGAAGGTATGTATGAATTAGAAGGGAAGAGTAAGCCATTACATTTATACGTAAATCGTGGTATTGGGACAACCCGAATGCCTGTTAGATTTTGGAGTGTACCTGAACTTTCAGTATTTGTATTGAAGCAAAATAGTAACTAGACTATTACTAGAATAGTAGCAGGACTTTCAGAGAAAGTTCTCTTTTTTCATTGATTAAACACAGAATATTGTATAAATTTTATTTAAAGTGTTAAAAAAGAAAGGGGCATTTCTATGATAGAAACATGGCATAAAGAATTGGAAAGTTTATATAACCAAATGGTTTTGTGGCGAAGAGATTTTCATCAATACCCAGAGCTATCGTTTCAAGAAATAGAAACACCGAAAAAAATAGCTAGAATTTTAAAAAGTTTTCATATTGATGTGAAAACAGATGTCGGGGGAAGAGGGGTAATCGGCGTAATTGAAGGAGGAAGACCTGGGAAGACGATCGCGTTGCGCGCTGATTTTGATGCACTACCTATTCAAGATGAAAAGAAAGTTTCATATAAATCAAAGGTTCCTGGCGTAATGCACGCTTGTGGCCATGATGGCCATACAGCAACACTTTTAGGAGTTGCAAAAGTATTAAGCGATAACAGAGACCAACTTTCAGGAAAAATAGTCCTTATTCATCAACATGCAGAAGAGAAAGAGCCTGGCGGAGCAATTGCTATGATTGAGGATGGTTGTTTAGAGGAAGTAGATGTTGTTTTTGGCACACATTTATCTTCTCAAATGCCTGTAGGAATTGTTGGTGCGAAAGCGGGAGCAATGATGGCGGCAGCTGATACTTTTGAAGTGAAGATTCAAGGACGAGGCGGTCACGGAGGTATGCCGCATCATACTGTAGATGCCATTATCGTTGCAACACAAGTTATTAATCAGTTGCAACTTTTAGTGAGTAGAAAAGTTGATCCACTTCAATCAGCAGTTTTAACAGTTGGTACATTCCATGCTGGTCAAGCAGATAATATTATTGCGGATACTGCTATATTTACAGGGACAATTCGGACGATGGATCCTGAAGTGAGAGAATTTATGGAGAAGGAATTTAAAAGAGTTGTTGAGGGGATTTGTCAATCTCTTCATGCTGAAGTTAATATTCAATATAAACGCGGCTATCCGATATTAATAAATCATTTAGATGAAACGAGTCATTTTATGGAGATTGCGAAACGAGATCTTGGAAGAGAAAGGGTCATTGAAATACCACCGATTATGGGGGGAGAAGATTTTGCGTACTACTTAGAACATGTTCCAGGAGCATTTTTCTTCACAGGTGCGGGTAATGAAGAAATAGGAGCAACATATCCACATCATCATCCTCAATTCGATTTTGATGAACGTGCGATGTTGGTTGGTGGGAAATTACTTTTAAGTCTTGTAAATAGTTATTTAAGAAATAAAAATAAAAATGGTTCGGTTTTGAATCCTAAAGGTGAGGATAAAGAACCCGTTCAATTCTAATTTCTTGTTTTCGAAGAAAGGTATATCCAATCATTGCTAGAAAAGATTCATATATAAGTAAAGAAAAGAGTAATTACTATTGTCATAGTGAATATAAACTTTTTTCTTGACTTTTTATACGAAGGAGAGCAGAATGATAAAAAAGGAAGGGGGGATGATGATGGAAGAGTACGTATTAGAGCTGTATAACCTGTTATATACGACAGAATGGCAAGATATTGTTTCGTTTCTTGGGATATTATTTTGCATGAAAATTGTAATTGTATATATGGAAGAGCAAGGTATGTTCTATTCCTTCTCATCCCCGTCCGATTTGCAACATGAGCCGTTGCAAAACTATGCCAATGTAAATTACGAACAATTTCCTTTTGTTATTTTCTTTATGATTCGATTTATAACAGCGATTGTGAAGAAGAAGGAAAGTGACGATGAAGAGTGCCACTCAACTTGTAATATAGCAACTGCTTTATAGGCTAAATACAAGGAGGAGATTTATATGTGGTTTCGATTTCTTATGATTGGTTTCTTTTCATTAACAGCAATTTCTTTAATGGGATATCAAGTGTCTGAAATTTTTCAAGCATATAGCAATACGTTTTTCAACAAAAACTAATTACATTGCTATTTAAATAATAAAGCGATAAAATCCTTCTTAAGAAGTTTTATTAAGAAGGATTTTTTTCTTTGCTCTGTCTTACTGTGTCAAACTATTGTCACATTTACACTGTGAATAATATGTTAAAATAGTGAGGTTACGTATACATATTTGAAGGAAGAGGAGTGACCATTTTGGTGGATCAATCAACTAATCAGAAAAGCTATGCTCCTATTGTGATAACGCTTTCTGTAATTGTAAATGCGATTATTTTATTTTTGTTCTTTGGACCTGTTGGCTATGAAGGAGAAGTACATTTTGATGTAACAATCTTACCAATGTTAAATGCAATTTTTAATAGCTTTACGTTCGTATTCTTATTAGCAGCGTTATTCTCTATTATTAAAAAGAATGTAAAAATGCATCGTGGCTTCATCCTGGCAGCATTTACAACGACTTTACTATTTTGTGTGTCGTATTTATCGTACCATTACTTAGCGCCAGCAACACATTTTGGCGGAGAAGGATTCATTAAATATGTGTATTTCATCATTTTAATTACACATATTATCCTTGCAGCAATTATTGTACCACTTGCATTGTTCGCACTTGTATTTGGTTTTACAAATCAATTAACACGTCACCGTAAAATTGTACGTTGGACGATGCCAATTTGGTTATATGTAAGTTTATCTGGTGTTATTGTTTACTTAATGATATCACCTTATTATCAATAAAAAGTCTCAGCCTTTAGGCTGGGATTTTTTTGTAAAGCAAATATTTTTGTGATATGAAAAAAATATGGTATATAAAAGTATAGTTGCTTTTCATATAGAAGGGATGGTAAAGGGATATGCAAAATTTTGTATTTCGTAATCCAACAAAACTTATTTTTGGTAAAGGACAATTAGAGCAGTTAAAAATTGAAATTCCACAGTTCGGTAAAAAAGTTCTTCTCGTATATGGAGGAGGAAGTATTAAAAGAAACGGTATTTATGATAATGTAATTTCTATCTTAAAGGATATAAATGCAGAAGTGTTTGAGTTGACAGGTGTTGAACCGAATCCTCGTGTATCAACTGTAAAGAAAGGGATTCAAATTTGTAAAGATAATGGAGTCGACTTTATTTTAGCTGTTGGTGGAGGAAGTGTAATCGACTGTACGAAAGCAATTGCCGCTGGTAGTAAGTACGATGGAGATGTATGGGACATTGTAACGAAAAAAGTATTTGCTAGCGAGGCGTTACCATTTGGTACTGTACTTACACTTGCGGCGACAGGCTCTGAAATGAATGCAGGATCTGTAATTACAAACTGGGAAACGAATGAAAAATATGGCTGGGGTAGCCCAGTTACTTTCCCACAGTTTTCAATCTTAGATCCAGTTCATACTGCGTCTGTACCGAAAGATCAAACAATTTACGGTATGGTAGATATTATGTCACACGTATTAGAACAATATTTCCATCATGGAACAAATACAGAACTACAAGATCGTTATTGTGAATCTGTTTTAAGAACAGTAATTGAAACAGCTCCTAAGCTTTTAAGTGATCTAGAAAATTATGAGCATAGGGAAACAATTTTATATTGCGGCACGATGGCGTTAAACGGCATTTTAGCGATGGGAGTAAAAGGAGACTGGGCAACTCATAATATTGAGCATGCAGTTTCTGCTGTTCATGATATACCGCATGGAGGTGGCCTTGCGATTTTATTCCCGAACTGGATGAAGCATGTTGTAGATGAGAATGTAAGCCGCTTTAAACAGTTCGCTATTCGTGTATTCGATGTAGAAACAGATGGGAAGACAGATAAAGAGGTTGCATTAGAAGGAATTGAGGCGTTACGTCAATTTTGGACTTCGATTGAAGCGCCAGTAACATTAGCTGATTACGCTATTGGAGAAAATGAAATTGATTTAATGGCGGATAAAGCGATGGCCTATGGGGAATTTGGTAACTTTAAAAAACTAAATAAAGATGATGTTCTAGATATATATAAAGCTTCTCTATAAAGTGGATCGAAAGAAGAAACCTATTTGATTATTGTATCAAATAGGTTTCTTTTTGGTTATTTATAATTGTTTTTGGTTGTTAGTGATTATAAATGAATGTTTTTGGTTGATTTTTGTGATCGTGTTCATTATACTGTAATCAAAGAAGAGGTGAATAAAATGTTAACTCCTGAACGTCATCAAATGATATTGCAACTTGTAAAAGAGCAGAAGGTTGTTAAATTACAACAATTAGTGGAAAGAACAGAAAGCTCTGAATCAACAATTCGTCGTGATTTAGCACAATTGGAAAAACAAAGGTTATTAAAAAGAGTTCATGGTGGTGCGGCTGTTTTAACAGGAAAAGGGCAAGAGCCAACGATGGTTGAAAAATCATCCAAAAACATTCATATAAAACAACAAATTGCTAACTATGCCGCTAGCATTGTTGAACAAGGTGATTGTATTTATTTAGATGCAGGAAGTACAACATTTGAAATGATTCCATTTTTAATAAATAAAGATGTTACAGTCGTTACGAATGGACTTATGCATATTGAAGCTTTAGTTGAAAATAATATTCGTGCATATTTACTAGGCGGGATGATGAAGAGTAGGACGAAAGCTTTAATTGGTGCAATGGCGCAGGAAAGTATGCGGAAATATCGTTTTGATAAATGTTTTTTAGGAGCGAATGGTGTACATGAACAGCTTGGTTTTACAACGCCAGATCCAGAAGAGGCACTTTTAAAACAAATGGCATTAACATTAGCGAATGAAGGATATTTTTTAATTGATGAAAGTAAATTTTCAGAAGTTGCGTTTGCGAAAATTGCAAATGTTGAAGATGCAAATATTATTACAAACCATTTAGAAATTGATTTAGAAAAATATAAAAGACAAACCAATGTAATTGAGGCTGATAAACAATGATCTATACAGTTACTTTAAACCCATCTATTGATTATGTAGTGCAAGTTAATTCTTTCAATTTAGGAACAGTAAATCGAGCAGAGAAAGATATGAAGTTTCCTGGGGGGAAAGGGATTAATGTTTCTCGTGTTCTACATCGTTTAGGTGTTGAAAATGTAGCGCTTGGATTTACTGGTGGATTTACTGGTCAATTTATTAAAGATGTATTACAGACGGAAGGTGTAACAACAAACTTCGTCCAAGTAGACGGAGATTCTCGAATTAATGTGAAAATAAAAGGGCAAGAAGAAACAGAATTAAATGGTAAAGGCCCTATTGTGACAAATGAGCAATTCGAACAATTAATGAAACAAATTGAAAGTATGCAACCTGGAGATTGTGTTGTATTAGCTGGAAGTGTACCAGCTTCTATTTCTACTACCTTTTATGAATCAATCGCAGCGTTTGGAGCAGAAAAAGGTATTCGTGTAGTAGTAGATGCAAGTGGTAGTGCGCTGCAGCATGTAATTAAAAATAAACCATTTTTAATTAAACCAAATCATCACGAACTTAGTGAGTTATTCGGAGTGGAGCTTTCAACCGTAGAAGACATTTTACCGTATGGAAGAAAATTAATTGAACAAGGTGTAGGACATGTCATCGTTTCAATGGCAGGAGATGGAGCGTTATTATTTACGGCAGACGGTATATATGAAGCAACTGTTCCGAAAGGTGTCGTTATTAATTCGGTTGGGGCAGGAGATTCTCTCGTTGCTGGATTTGTAGGTAAATATGAACAGACAAAAGATATTGAAAAAGCATTTCAATATGGTGTTGCTACAGGGAGTGCAACAGCATTTTCAGCTGATTTATGTGAAAAGGAAAAAGTAGAAGAATTATTGTCGCAAGTAATTGTAGTTAAGCGATAGGGGGAAGCAACATATGAAAATTACAGAACTATTAAAAAGGGATACAGTCATTATGAATTTGACAGCTTCAAATAAAGAAGCTGTCATAGATGAATTAGTTGAGAAGTTAAGCGGGGCAAATCGTTTAAATAGTAAAGCTGAATTTAAAGAAGCTATTTTAAAGCGGGAATCACAAAGTACAACTGGAATTGGTGAAGGTATTGCTATACCTCATGCGAAGACGAAAGCTGTTAAGCAACCAGCGATTTGTTTTGGTAGAAGTGTAAGCGGTATCAACTACGAATCGCTGGACGGACAGTCTGCACATTTATTCTTTATGATTGCTGCGAGTGAAGGGGCGAATAATACGCATTTAGAAACGTTGTCTCGTCTTTCTACATTATTAATGGATGAAGGGTTTCGCAAGCAATTATTAGAAGCGAAGGATGAAGAGGAACTTCTTCGTTTATTTGATGATAAAGAAAATGAAAAAGAAGAAGCTGACATTGAAGTTGCAAAACCAGAAGGAAATGAACCATACGTATTAGCTGTTACAGCTTGTCCAACTGGAATCGCTCACACATATATGGCTGCGGATAGTTTAAAAGCAAAAGCAGCAGAGCTAGGAATAGCAATTAAAGTTGAAACGAATGGATCAACAGGTATAAAAAACGGTTTAACGAAAGAGGACATTGAACGTGCAACGGCTATTATCGTTGCGGCAGATAAACAAGTAGAAATGAACCGTTTTGCTGGGAAGCATGTCATTCAAGTGCCAGTCGCTGATGGGATTAGAAAAACTGAAAATCTTCTTAATCGTGCTGTAAAACAAGATGCACCAATCTTTAAAGGTGTCAAAGAGAATGGGAAGATAGAAAGTGTTGAGAAAGAAAAAGGGTTAGGAATTTATAAGCACTTAATGAACGGTGTAAGTAATATGCTTCCATTCGTTGTTGGTGGCGGAATTTTAATTGCGCTAGCGTTTTGGGTTGGTGGTATTAAGGCGGAAGGTCCTATCGCTGAATTGCTAATGTCTATTGGAGGCGGAAAAACAGGTGCGTTTTTATTCCTAGTACCAATCTTAGCTGGATTTATTGCGAGTTCTATTGCTGATCGACCTGGTTTTATGCCTGGTGTCGTAGGTGGGTTTTTAGCGGCACATGCGAATGCTGGGTTTTTAGGTGGATTAATTGCTGGTTTCTTAGCTGGATATGTTGTTTTAGGATTGAAAAGATTATTTTCAGGATTACCAGCACAGTTAGAAGGGATTAAACCTGTTTTGTTATATCCAGTCTTTGGATTGTTAATTACAGGAGTTGTAATGCAAAAAGTAGTAATTCCGCCTGTAGTAGCATTGAATGAAATGTTAACAGGATGGTTAAATGGTTTGAACGGTACAAATGCTATATTACTAGGTCTTATTTTAGGTGGTATGATGGCAATTGATATGGGTGGTCCAATTAATAAAGCTGCATTTACATTTGGTATTGCTGCAATAGAAGCGCAGAACTTTGGAGTGCACTCTGCTGTTATGGCTGGTGGTATGGTACCGCCACTTGCAATTGCATTCGCAACTACATTCTTTAAATCGAAGTTTACTGAAGCGGAACGTAAATCAGGTTTAACAAATTATATTATGGGCGCATCGTTTATTACAGAAGGTGCAATTCCATTTGCAGCTGCAGATCCGATTCGAGTAATTGTAAGTTGTGTTGTTGGTTCAAGTATTGCAGGTGCGTTATCGATGTTATTCCAAATTACATTACCAGCACCACATGGTGGGTTATTTGTTATAGCATTAGTAAATAAACCGTTGCTATATATTTTCTCTATATTAATTGGAACGATTGTTTCAGCGGTTATGATTGGTGTTTGGAAAAAGAAAGTTAAATAAATGATAAAAGGGACAGCTAATAGGAGTTGTTCCTTTTTTATTACAAAAAAGTAGGTTAATAGTTGGAGAATGATGAATTTTGGTAAAAGATGTAATGAAACGTGATTTTTTTGTAACAAAACAGTAATACTGTAATTTTTCCTGGAAAAAATTCTCACGCTTCTATGTGGAAAATATATGAAAACTATTGGGGATTCTATTGGAAATGCACTTTATGAATATGGAAATTTATGTTACAGCTCATTAATGGTGTATTACGAATGCTTTGTAATTGTGTGATTTCTAAAAATCCCCCAAATCTGTTGCTATAATGAAAATACGAAAACAAAGCAAATGGAGGCTATTCATGAAAAAATTATTAGGTATAGCAACAGCAGCAGTTTTTGGTCTTGGGATTTTTGCAGGTTCTGCGAAAGCGGAAACGATTGTAACAACGGACGTATTAAATGTTAGAGAAAACCCAACTGTCGAGTCAAAGCTTGTAGGTAAAATGTTAAGTGGAAATAAATTAGATGTTATAAATACAGAAAACGGATGGACAAAAATTAAATTAAATGGTAAAGAAGCATTTGTAAGTGCTGAATTTACAAAAAGTACTTATTATGTAGCGGCGAACGTATTAAATGTTCGTGCTGGAGCGAATACTGACTCTGAAATTATTGGTAAACTAAATAAAGATGATGTGATTGAAACGACAAATCAAGTTCAAAATGAATGGTTACAATTCGAATATAATGGGAAAACAGCATATGCTCACGTTCCATTTTTAACAGGAACGGCACCTGTGATTGAAACGAAAGAAGTGGTAACTCAAGAAGAAGCACCGGCTAGAGTGAAAACGTCGGTTAAAAATAATACGACAGTTAAGAGTAAAGAAGCTGTTAAGAGTGTAGATTCAAGTAAACCTGTAGAAAAAACAAAGTCAACTGCGAAACCAGTTGCGAAATCTACTGAAACTAGTGCACCTGCTGGTGGGCGTGAAATAACAGTAGAAGCGACAGCATATACAGCGAATCCAGGTGAGAATGGTACGTATGGTGGACGTGTGTTAACTGCGATGGGGCATGATTTAACAGCGAATCCCGATATGAAAGTTATTGCTGTGGATCCAAAAGTAATCCCTCTTGGATCAAAAGTGTGGGTGGAAGGATATGGAGAAGCGATTGCTGGAGATACTGGTGGTGCGATCAAAGGAAACCGTATTGATGTTTTAGTTGGTTCAAATAGCAATGCTGATAGTTGGGGTCGTAAATCCGTTAAAGTGAAAGTTATAAAATAATTTATCTTTATTAATGTAAAAAAGCGGTTGCTTGAAAATATGTAAGCAACCGCTTTTTATCATTTTGTAATAACAATATCGCCTCAAAAAATGGTTATTGAAATGGATAAATTGTTTTACCTGTAATAATTTTATATGCGCTGCAAAATTGAGTTTGCATATACTCTGTATGTGTGTTTTCCGAATGTAACGTTGTTTCTTGAAGAGTAGAATGAAAAGAACGTAGTAAACAATTTAAGGCGAAGTACAATTCGTCTTGTGAACAATTTTGTTCTTTTGTAGCTGTAGCCAAAATGAGGTCATTTGTTAGTGTTGAAAAATTGATAGTGGATTGTTTCATAGTCAACCCATCCTCTCCGAGCGATTTTTATCATGTATATGCAGAATTGGACAAACTATGTTCTTTTTTTATTTATAATTTCATTTACCGAAATGAAAGAACTTGCAATCATGTCGTTAAAATTGGTAAGATTGGGTATAATCAATAGATGGAGTACATTACATAAAGAGAGTTGAATGATATGGGAGAATTGCAACGTGAAAAAGTTGCTGTCATAATTGGACCCACTGCTGTTGGGAAGACGAAGTTAAGTATCGATCTTGCAAAAGCGTTGAACGGTGAAATTATAAGTGGCGATTCCATGCAGATCTATCGCACGATGAATATTGGAACTGCAAAGGTAACAACAGAAGAGATGGATGGAATTCCACATTATATGGTCGATATAAAAGATCCGGAAGAATCATTTTCCGTTGCGGAATTTCAAGAACGTGTTCGTAAACATATTCGAGAAATTACAAAGCGTGGTAAATTACCAATTATAGTTGGTGGAACCGGTCTTTATATACAATCTGTTTTATTCGATTATCAGTTTACAGATGATGCTGGTGATGCTACATACCGAGAACAAATGGAAAAGTTAGCTTTAGAACGTGGTGTGGAATATGTACATGGAAAATTGCAAGAAGTAGATCCAGAAAGCGCGGAGCGTATTCATGCAAATAACGTGCGACGTGTCATTCGTGCGTTAGAAATTTTCCATACGACGGGCGAAAAAATGAGTGATCAACTTGAAAAACAAGAAAACGAGTTATTATATGATGTTTCATTAATTGGCTTGACAATGGATCGAGAAATGCTATACGATCGCATTAACTTGCGAGTGGATTTAATGATGGAACAAGGTTTATTAGAGGAAGTAGAAGGGCTGTATAGTAGAGGGATGCGAGATTGTCAATCTATTCAAGCGATTGGGTATAAGGAGATATATGGTTATTTTGAGAATCGTGTCTCTTTAGAAGAAGCGGTGTCACAATTAAAGACGAATTCACGCCGTTATGCCAAACGTCAATTAACATGGTTCCGCAATAAAATGGATGTCACATGGTTTGATGTTACAGATGGTGAAAAAACGTCAGAAATTTTACGATACATAGAAGGAAAGTTACAACTAAAGTCGAATAATATTTAAGTAGAGAAAAAGAGGAGGATTCGACATGAAGCAATCAATCAATATTCAAGATCAGTTTTTAAATCAACTCCGTAAAGAGAATACGTTCGTTACGCTGTACTTATTAAATGGTTTCCAGCTTCGTGGATTAATTAAAGGATTTGATAATTTTACAGTCCTACTGGAGACAGAAGGTAAGCAACAGCTTATTTATAAACATGCAATTTCTACATTTGTACCACAAAAAAATGTTTCGATTGAACTAGAGTAGTAATGAATTATTGTACATAGCAAAAAAAGAGCGAATTTCTCGCTCTTTTTTTATTTGTCATAAACAATAAGTGGTGAAATTTAAGCGATTCTAAATACAGTAAGTCGGATGTTAGTGTTGCCTGTTTGGGGGATTGTAATTTCGCTTAAGGTAGATTGGACAGAAATGTTTGTTCTAGCAGCTAATGTTTCGATTGTAGTAAATGAAAGTGAGTCGCCTATTAGATTTGAAGAGAAGTTGTCAGTAGCAACTGCTCCATTAATTGAAATTCCTACTCCAAGTGGAGCGCATCCTGGCGCAGTTGTAGAAATAGATACGCTAATTACATAAATACCAGCGTTAATAACAGTAACTGTATTTGTGCCGTTAAAGATAATATTGTTTACGTTAATTGCAGTACTAAAAATAAAGTTATTAAATTGGAGTACTGTTTGTTGAATGTTATTTGTTACAACAATTGTCGCTACTGGGAAGCTAGGTCCAGTAGGTCCGGTAACTCCTATACCAGTAGCACCCGTTGGTCCTTGAGCACCTTGAGGTCCAGTAGCACCCGTGTTACCTCTAGGTCCGGTAGCACCGGTAGCGCCGGTAGCGCCCGTGTTACCTTGAGCGCCTTGAGGTCCAGTGACACCGGTAGCACCAGTGTTACCTTGAGTACCTTGAGGTCCGGTGACACCGGTAGCACCAGTGTTACCTTGAGTACCTTGAGGTCCGGTAGGTCCGGTAGGTCCAGGAGGCCCACCAGAAGGTCCAGTAGGTCCGGTAACTCCTATACCGGTAGCACCCGTGTTA